>CAXNFA010000026.1:0-9024 GCA_964201105.1 Alphaproteobacteria bacterium
CTATGGCCTGTCCGAAGGCTTCGCCGTCGTGCGCCGGCCGGAGGATCCGCCGCATGCGCTGATGTCGGTGGGCCGCGCCATGATGGGCAACGACGTCCAGCTCATCGATGAGCAGGACCGCGTCCTGCCCCCGGGCGAAGCGGGCGAGATTGTCGGCCATGGGCCCATCCTGATGGCGGGCTATCACAACCGGCCGGAGGAGACGGCGCGCATGCTGTGGCGCCATCCCGAAAATGGCCTGCCATATCTGCGCTCCGGCGATGTCGGCCGTATCGACGAACACGGCTACCTCTATCTGGTCGACCGCAAGAAGGACATGATCCTGTCCGGCGGCTACAACGTTTTCCCCGCCGACATCGAACGCGTGCTCGGCCAGCGGGCCGATCTCGCCGATTTCTGCGTCATCGGTGTGCCACACCCGCGCTGGGGCGAAACACCGCTCGCGCTGGTGACCGCCACCGAGGGCATCGCCGTGAGTCCGGAAGAGCTGCGCGACTGGGCGAACGCGCGCCTCGACAAGCACCAGCGGCTGTCGGCGGTGGAATTGCGGACAAGCCTGCCGCGCAACCCCACCGGCAAGATCCTGCGCCGCGAGCTACGCGCCCCCTATTGGACGAAGGAGCCCGCGTCATGAAATACACCGACATCCTCTATGCCGCGCGCGGCGGCGTCGCCACGATCACCATCAACCGGCCGCAGGTACACAACGCATTCCGCGCCGAGACCTGTGAAGAGCTGATCCACGCCTTCAACCGCGCCGCCTGGGACGAGAAGATTGGCGTCATCGTGCTGACGGGCGCGGGCGAACGCGCCTTTTGCGCCGGCGGCGACCAGGGCAGCCACGGCACCAAGGGCTATACCGGCCGCGGCACCGTGGGCCTGCCGGTGGAGGAGTTGCACACCATCCTGCGCGATGCGCCCAAGCCGGTGATCGCCAAGGTGCGCGGCTGGTGCATCGGCGGTGGCAACGTGCTGGCGACGCTCTGCGACCTCACCCTTGCCGCTGACAACGCGGTGTTTGGCCAGGTTGGCCCTGCGATGGGCTCGGTCGATCCCGGCTATGGCACCAACCTGCTCGCCCGCACGGTGGGGCAGAAGCGGGCTAAGGAAATGTGGTTCCTGTGCCGCCGCTACACGGCGGAGCAGGCGCTGGCCATGGGGCTCGTCAACGCGGTTGTGCCCGCCGCCCAGCTCGATTCAGAAGTGAAGCGCTGGTGTGCGGAGATTCTTGAGAAGAGCCCGACAGCGCTCGCCATCGCCAAGCGCACGATGAATGCCGACACGGAAATGTTCCGCGGCATCGGCAATCTCGGCAACCTGGCGGTAAAGCTCTACTATGGCACCGACGAGGCGAAATCGATCGCGAAGGCCGCGCTCGCGAAGCGCAAGACGCGGGGAAAGAAGAAGACATGAGCATGAGAATGACAGCCTCTGCCGCCGTCCGCGCCCAGCTGAAGCATCCCGTCATCGACGGAGATGGGCATATCGTCGAAATCCTGCCTGTGCTGGTCGACTATCTGAATCAGGTCGGCGGCGATGCGCTGGTGGCGCGTTTCATGCGCCTCATCAACGCAAACAGCCCCTATGGCGATGCCACAGGCTGGTATGGGATGTCGGCGGAACAGCGCCAGGCGAACCGGGTGATGCGGCCGCCCTTCTGGCTGGTCAATTCTGCCGACCCGCTGGAACGCGCGACAACGATGCTGCCGAAGCTGATCCGCGACCGGATGGACGACTTCGGCTTCGATTTTGCCATCATGTACACCTCAGTCGGCATTCCCATCGCGACGTCGGATGACACCGATCTGCGGCTCGGCGGCTGCCGCGCGCTCAACCTGATGTATCACGACATCTTCGCGCCGCATTGCGACCGCATGGCCGTGTCTGCTGTCATCCCGATGCACACACCGGACGAGGCGGTGGCCGAGATCCGCCATGCCGTGCAGACGCTGGGTTTCAAGACGGTGACAATTGCAGGCACTGTGCGCCGCCCTATCGCCGCGGCCGCCGGGACGCCAGCCGCACGCCATGCGCACTGGATCGACCCGCTCGCCGTCGACAGCCTGTATGATTACGACCCTGTCTGGCGAACTTGCCTCGAACTTGGCGTCGCGCCTGCGACGCACCATAGCGGCATGGGGCCGGGCTGGGGTTCGCGCGCGACCACGACCAACTTCATGTACAACCACATCGGCCATTTCGCCGCTGGTGCCGATGCGTCCTGCAAGGCGCTGTTCATGGGCGGCGTGACGCGGCGCTTTCCCAAGCTCAACTTTGCCTTTCTGGAAGGTGGCGCGGGCTGGGCGGCCAGCCTGCTCAACGACATCACTGAACATTGGGAAAAGCGCCGCATCCGCGAATTGCGCGCCCATCGCGATCCGGCGCTGCTCGACCGCACGGCGCTGGCGCGGATGTTTCAGGAGCATGGTGCGGGCATCGTGAAGCCGGGCCGCCCACTCGAGGAATACGACAGCGTCTTCCTCAGCAAGCCGGGTGCTGACCCGGACGACCAACTCGACGAATGGGCGGCGGCGGGTATCGCGCGCAAGGCCGATATCGGGGAACGCTTCCTGCCCAACTTCTTCTTTGGCTGCGAGGCGGATGACCGCATGAATGGCGTGGCCTTCGATCCGCGCTTCAACCCCTTCGGCCTCAAGCTAAACGCCTTCCTCGGCTCCGACATCAACCATTGGGACGTGCCGGACCCGACCATCGTTGTGGCGGAGGCCTGGGAGCTGGTGGAGAAGGGTGTCCTAACGGAAGCCGATTTCCGCGCCTTCACCTGTGGAAATGTCCACCGCCTGCATGCCGGCATGAATGCCGATTTCTTCAAGGACACCCACGTCTCGGCATTTCAGCCCTGACCAGCTGTCGTGGCCAGGGCGGCAGCTGTGAGGCCAAGCATGACGGTGTATTCCCCGAAAAGTCTTGAGGCACATCCGCCTTATCTCCACGCGCCCTACGAAAGCACGCCGCTGCGATCGCCGCGCCAGCCGCTGATGGTGGTGCCGCAAACGCTGTCGGAACGCAGCGGACCGGTCTCCCGCGCTGAAAGCGTGCGGCCCGACGACGCAGACATGACGCGCCAACATGCGGCCGAGCCCCTGGGCCGCTGACGCAGAAGGGCATTGTGCCGCTACGCAGCGTCGTGTCGGAGATGATGCAGCATGGCCGCTTGTTCCTGGCCGGTGATGCAGCTCATATCGCGCCGCCAACGGGGGCCAAGGGTCTGAATCTTGCCGTGGCAGTCATCCGCGTGCGGGCGCGGGCGCTGGACGCCCATTACCGCGAAGGCCGCGCCGATCTGCTGGATGCCTATTCCGCCACCTGGCTGTCCCGGGTGTGGCGGGCGCAGCATTTTTCCTGGTGGATGACGTCGATGCTGCACCGCTTTCCCGACGACGATACCTTCCAGCAGGGACTGCAGCGATCGCAGCTTCACTATGTCTCCAGCTCACGCGCGGCAGCGGCGAGCCTGGCCGAGAATTACGTCGGCCTACCCTTCGACACTTAAGCGACCGCCAGCAGCCGGTGCAGCGTGTCGGGGTCAGCGGCAAGGTCGGCGGATTTCGCGCGGTGGACGATTCGGCCGCGTTCCAGCACCACCACCGTCTCGGCAATCGCCAGCGCCATCTTCACATGTTGTTCGACAAGGATGACGGACATGTCGCCGCCCGCCATGAGCTCGCCGATCACCCGGCGCAGATCCTGCACTATGATGGGCGCCAGGCCTTCCATCGGTTCGTCGAGCAACAGGAGCTGCGGGTTCAACACCAGCGCGCGCCCGATGGCCAGCATCTGCTGTTCGCCGCCCGAAAGCTGCTGCCCCAGGTTGCGCTTGCGCTCCGCCAGCGACGGGAAGTTGGCGTAGACGCGCGCGGGCGTCCATGCCCCCGGCTTTGCCACGGCGAGCAGGTGTTCATCGACGGTAAGGGACGGAAAGACGTGGCGTTCCTGCGGCACCCAGCCGATGCCGCCCTGCGCTCGGCGATGCGGCGGCAGGTTGGCGATGTCCGTACCCTGCCATCGTATGCTACCGCGGTGACGCTTGGTCAGGCCCATCAGGGTCAGCAGGAAGGTAGTCTTGCCGACGCCATTGCGCCCGAGAAGTGCGAGGCTGCTGCCTGGGGCGAGGCTGATTGTCACGTCTTCCAGGATGACCGCATCGCCGTACCCGGCGCGCAGGCCCTCGACGGCGAGCAGGTCAGTCATGCGCGGTCTCGCCCAGATAGACCTGGCGCACGCGCGCGTCGGCTGCGACCTCCGCCGGCGTGCCTTCTGTCAGCACGCGACCGCCGACCAGCACGGTGATGCGTTCGGCGAAGCGGAAGACGAGGTCCATGTCATGTTCGATGAACAGGATGGTGACATCGGCGGGCAGCCGGGCAATCACCTCGAAGACCTCGGTGCTTTCGCCCGACGGTATGCCCGCGGCGGGCTCGTCGAGCAGCAGGATCTTCGGCCGGCTTGCCAGCGCCAGCGCGATTTCCAGCAGCCGCTGCTTGCCATAGGGCAGCGCGCGGGTCAGCGTGTTGGCCTGGTCCTGCAGGCGGAGCGGGGCAAGGATGGCCATCGCCTCGTCGGCCTCCTCGCGGCAACGGGCGACGGTCTTCCACCAGATGCCGCCGCGGCCTTCGCGCTCGCACACGGCCATGACGACGGATTCGAGCACGCTAAGGCCGGGGAACAGCGTGGTGACCTGGAAGGTGCGCGTCATGCCGCGCTTCACGCGCTGGTGCGGTGGTAGCGTGGTGACGCGTTCCTCGCCCAGCAGGATCTCGCCGGACGAGGGCGCCAGCGCGCCGGTCAGCAGGTTGATGAAGGTGGTCTTGCCCGCGCCATTGGGCCCGATGATCGCGTGGCGCGCACCAACGGGGAAGGACAGGGTGATGTCGCTGTTCGCCTTCAGCGCGCCCCACTGTTTGCTGAGGCCCTCGGTGCGCAGCGCAATGGTCATGCGGCTGCCGGACGGTTGAGGCGCCGCTGGATCAGCGCCAGCCCGTCCATGATGCCGCCGCGCGCCACCAGCACCATCAGCACCAGCAGCAGACCGAGCCAGAACTGCCAATAGGTCGGGTTGAGCCCGGCCAGCCAGTCGCGCGCCAGCATGTAGACGGCGGCGCCGATCAGCCCGCCATACAGGTGCCCGCGCCCGCCGAAGACCAGGATGATCAACAGCTCGGCCGAGCGCGCGAAGCTCAGCGTGTCGAGGCCGACGAATTGCGTGGTCTGTGCCAGCAGCCCGCCGGCGATGCCCGCCACGCCAGCGCTGAACGTGAAGACCGAGACTTCGATGCGGCGGACCGAAGCGCCGATCATCGGCATGCGCGCGCGCGATTCACGCACGCCGCGCAGGCGCAGTCCGAAGGGCGAATGGATGATGCGCCGGACCAGCAGGAAAACGGCAAAGACGACACCCAGCGTGTAGAGGTAGCCGTTGTAGCCACGGAAATCGAAGCGGAAGACACCGAAGATCTTCCACATCGTCACGCCAATCAGGCCATCGACGCCGCCGGTGATGAACGCGGCCTTGTTCGCGCCCTCGAAGACCAGCAGGCCGATGCCCAGCGTTACCATCAGCCGCACGAGTTCCTGCCCGCGCACCACGAGGAAGCTGGTGAGGAAGCCGAACAGCGCCGACACCAGCATGGCGAACAGCAGGCCCGAGAAGGGTTCGCCCCAGCCATGCTTGGCGAGGAGGCCGGCCGTGTACGCACCGATACCGAAGAAGGCCGCGTGGCCCAGCGACACGATGCCGGTGTAGCCCATGATAATGTCGAGCGAGAGCGCGAACAGGCCGACGATCAGGATCTGGCTGCCCAGCACGTGATAGCCGGGGAACAGGAAGAAGCAGGCAACCGGGGTCAGCCAGAAGCCGACTTCCGCCAGGTGCCAGCGGTCGCTGGGCAGCCGCAGCGCCGTCATGTGTTGCGCCGGCCGAACAGGCCGGCGGGGAAGACGAGCAGCAGCACGATCATCAGGGCATAGATCACGAAGGCGCCAATCTCCGGCAGGTAATATTTTCCGGCGATGTCGAAGACGCCCAGGATCATGGCGCTGACCAGCGGCCCCTTGATCGTGCCGGTCCCACCGATGACGGCGACGAGCAGGAAATAGACGATGTATTTGAGCGGAAAGCCGGGATCGAGGCCGAGCATGTCGATGCCCAGCCCGCCGCCCAGCCCCGCCAAGCCGGTGCCAAGCGCGAAGGTGATGCAAAAGATACGGTCGACATTGATGCCGACGCCGGCGGCGGCCTGCTGGTTGTCGACCGCGGCGCGCAGCTGGATGCCGAAGCGCGTGCGCTCGACCAGAAGCGTGAGCAACACCACCAGCACCACCACCGTGCCGATCAGGAACAGGCGATAGACGCCGAGATCGACGCCCCACAGGCTGACCTGGCCGCGCAGGAAGCCGGGCAGCGTAACGGGCTGGTGGCCGGGGCCGAAGAAGAAGGTGGCCGTCGCGATGGCCATGAAGGTCAGGCCGATCGAGAAGAGCACCTGGTCCAGATGGCTGGCGCGATAGAGCCAGCGGTACAGCGTCCGTTCCAGCACCGCGCCGACCAGGGCCGAGGCGACGAAGGCGAGCGGCAGAGCAAGCAGGAAGGGCACGCCCCAGCGGTTCATCGCCGTGACGGCGACATAGCCGCCGACCATGGCGAAGGCACCATGGGCCAGATTGACGAAATTCATCAGGCCCAGGGTGACAGACAGTCCGACGCCGATCAGGAAGAGCAGGCTCCCATAAGAAAGTCCGTCGAACAGAACCCCCAGGAATGGGGCAAGCATGTGAATAACCCCCCGGCTTACTTGCCAAAGCCGCCCTCGCCGACGCTCTCAACCTTCCCAACACTGGCGCAGAGACTCGTCAATTCCAGGAACGCGCCTTTGATGGCCATGGATGTCTCCCTGGTTGCGCTGCGCTTCACCTCACTGTGTTTCGTGAGGCCTCGGCGTGCAGTCATTTGCTAGGCGCCACGCGAAGGCAGAAGACCAGCGATCCTCACAGCGTTTATAGTGATACCGGATTGCAAAGGGGGCAGCAAGAAAACGGGCGTCTTTCGCGCCCTTTGGCAGCGTCATATGGATGACAGCGTCGCAGGGTGGATAATGATGCACGGCAACATCGCCCTGTTCCGTGCGGACATGGTGGTCCGTCCCCTGCGCACCGCGCCGTTGAAGCACGCGCGCGAACAGCGTGAAAAGGGCGAGTTCCTCACCACTGACCTGAAGGCCATTGAGGATCGCGAGATCACGAAGAGCATCCGTCGCCAGGAGGAGATCGGCCTGGAATCGGTGACGGATGACGAATTCCGCCGCGCCTTCTGGCACGACGACTTTCTCAAGCATCTCGACCGCTGGCATGGGTGCGGCAGCGGCGCATGCCTTGATCGAACGGGCCGCAGACACGGTGCGGCGCAGAGCCAAATCGTTGCAGGATGTGTTGGCGGCGGAACCTGGAGTCGATGAAGTGGCACTCAGGGCCGCCTTCGACGCCACGCCCGCGCACGAGTCGGCGGCGTTGTGGCCGACCGTGGCGTCGTATCCATCCGTGCGGGCGCGCGTTAGGCTCGCGACCATGAAGGAGATCTAGGCTCATGCCGTCAGTCCAGGTGAATGGCGTCACGCTTTACTATGACATGACGGGGCCTGAAGGCGCGCCCGTCGTCGTCTTTTCCAATTCGCTCGGCTCGACGCTGGAGATGTGGGATCCGCAGGTGCGGGCGCTGGCCCCGCGCTTCCGCTGCCTGCGCTATGACACGCGCGGCCACGGCCGCTCCCAGGCCGCAGCGCAGCCGGTGACGATGGCTGGCCTTGCCGCCGATCTTGCTGGCCTGCTCGCCGCGCTGCAGATCACGCAGGCCGATGTGGTCGGCCTGTCGCTCGGTGGCATGACAGCGCAAGCGCTGGCGATCGCGCGGCCCGGCCTTGTGCGCCGGCTCGTCCTCATGGCGACCTCGGCCAACATGACCGGCATCGCCACCTGGGGCGACCGTGCCGCCCTGGTGCGCAAGAGTGGCATGGGCGCGGTGGTGAATGCTGTGCTGGGGCGAATGTTCACGGCCGATTTCCGCGCTGCGAATCCCAGCATCGCCGCGCAGACGGGCGCACAGATCAACGGCGCCGACCCGGGCAGCTATGCCGCCTGCTGCGAAGCCATCGGCGGCATGGACATCCGCGAACAGGTTCGTGGGATCACGGTGCCGACGCTGATCATCGCAGGCGGCGCCGATCCGGCGACGCCAGTGCCGATGCTCGCCGAGATTCAGGCCCATATCGCCGGATCGGAGCTGGTGGTGATAGGCGGCGCGGCGCATCTGCTCAACATAGAGCGACCGGATGTGGTGAACCGCCAGCTTCTGGCCTTCCTGGGCGACGACGCGAAGTCCGGCAAGGAAGCGGATTTCGCCGCCGGCCTCGCCAACCGCAAGGCGGTGCTTGGTGTCGATCATGTCGAGCGTTCGCTCGCCCGCGCCAACGACTTTGACCAACCCTGGCAGGATTTCATCACCCGCGTCGCCTGGGGCGAGATCTGGGGCGATGACACGCTGCCGCGCAAGACGCGCTCCATGCTGACGCTGACGATGATGATCGCGCTACACCGGGAGGAAGAGTTCAAGCTCCACCTGCGCCCCGCCCTGCGCAACGGCGTCACGCTGGAGGAGTTGCGCGCGCTGATGCTGCAGGCGGCGATCTATGCTGGCGTGCCGGCTACCAATGCCGGCTTCCGCTGGGCCCGCGATGTGCTGGGGGATGACCTCGGTGATTGACAAGATCGTCCGCTCGATGGCTGAGGCGATGGCCGATATCCGCGACGGCTCCACCGTGCTGCTCGGCGGGTTCGGCGCCGCCGGCCAGCCGGTTTCCCTGCTCGACGGGCTGATCGAACAGGGTGCGACCAACCTGACCATTGTTGCCAACAATGCCGGCACCGGCCGCACTGGCTTCGCCCGCCTGATGGAGCTGGGCCGCGTGCGCCGGGTGATCTGCAGCTTTCCGCGCAGCGCCGGATCGGTGGTGT
>CAXNFA010000027.1:0-8975 GCA_964201105.1 Alphaproteobacteria bacterium
GTCGCCTTGTAGGTGAGGATGTCGGCCGCCATCAGGTTCGGATAGACGTAGAGCCCGGCCGAGGCGCTGTCGCGATTCTTGCCCGCCTTGTCCTTGAACTGCGTCATGCGATTGAGCCAGCCGAGGCGCGCCACGCAGTTGAAGATCCAGGCCATCTCGGCATGCGCCGACACCTGGCTCTGGTTGAAGAGGATATGGGCCTTCGGGTCGATGCCGGCGGCGAGCAGGCTCGCCGTCACCTCGCGCGTGTGGCGGCGCAGGTCTTCCGGCGCCTGCGGCATGGTGATGGCGTGCAAGTCGACGACGCAGTAGATGCATTCGAAGTCGCCCTGGAGACGCACCCAGTTGCGAATCGCGCCCAGGTAGTTGCCAAGGTGCAGATTGCCGGTGGGCTGGATGCCCGAAAAGATGCGCTTCATGGGTCAAACCTGTGATGAATGCCCCGGGCGGGGCCGCGCTTTATCGCGCGATCCCGAAAGGGGGGTCAAGGCGCGCGGCGGCGGCGGCCCGGCATGAAGCTTCGCAGATCACCCAAACGCGCCGCGCCGGTCGCCAGCACCGCCATCGCATAGGCGCCGCCCCCCAGCAGCACCAGAAGCCCCAGGGCCGCGGCGCGCCCCAGCACCGACTCCACCGCCGGCCGGGCGAAGCTGTCAGCCAGGAAGAGGATGAGCACCATGGCCGCGACCGACAGAAGAATGCGCGGCAGGCGTCGCTTCAGGCGGTCGTCGGGGACCAGGTGGCCCCGGCGGTGCAGGACGACGCCGAGCGCGATGGCGTTCACCCAGGCCGCAATGGCGGTGGCGAGCGCAAGGCCGACATGCTGCAGCGGCCAGATCAGCGTGAGGTTAAGCGCCAGGTGGAGCAACAGCGTGCTGATGGCGATGCGCACCGGCGTTCGCGTGTCGTGCCGGGCGAAGAAGCCGGGCGTGAGCACCTTGATCAGCACATAGGCGGGAATGCCGAGGGCATAGGCGATCAGGGCGAGCGAGGTCGCCTCGGTCGCTGCCGCATCGAAGGCGCCACGCTGGTAGAGACCGGTGACGATGGTTTCGGCAATGACCAGGAAGGCTGCCATCGCGGGCAGCGCGAACAGGCAGGCTGCCTCGAGCGCGCGATTCTGGCTGTTCATTGCAGCCGGCGCGTCACCGCCCGACAGCTGGCGCGACATCATCGGCAGGAGCGCCGTGCCGACGGCAATGCCGATGACGCCGATCGGCAGCTGGTTGATGCGGTCGGCGTAATACAGGAAGGAGATGGCGCCCTGCGGCAGGATCGACGCAATGACGATGTCGATCATCAGGTTGATCTGCACCGCACCCGCGCCAATCGTGCCCGGCAGCATCAGGCGCCAGAATTCCCGCACCCGCGGCGTCAGGCGCGGCCAGGCGAGATTGAGCGAGAATCCTTCCCGCCGCAGCGCCAGCGCCAGCCACACAAATTGCACGATGCCCGCGATGCTGACACCCCAGGCCAGCGCGTGACCCGCCGTTTCCAGCTTGCGCGCGAACAGCAGCATGGCGGCGATCATCACCAGGTTGAGCAGCACCGGTGTGAAAGCGACTTCGGCGAAGCGGTTCAGGCTGTTGAGGATGCCGCCCTGCAACGACACCAGGCTGATGAAGAGCAGGTAGGGGAAGGTGAGGCGCGTCAGTTCCACAGTCAGTTCGAACTTGGCCGGGTCATCGGCAAAGCCCGGCGCAAGCACGAACATCATGAGCGGCATGAAGACCTGCATCAGGCCGCAGAAGACCAGCAGGACGGCCACCAGCACCGACATGATTTCGGCGGCGAAGTCGCGCGCCACCTCGCGCCCCTCGCGTTCCAGCAGGCGCGAGAACATCGGCACGAAGGCGGCGTTGAAGGCGCCTTCGGCGAACAGCCGGCGGAAGAAGTTGGGCAGCTTGAAGGCGACGAAGAAGGCGTCCGCCACCATGCCAGCGCCCAGGAAGGCGGCGATCAGGATGTCGCGGGCAAAGCCGGCAACGCGGCTGAGCATGGTGTAGCCGCCGACGACGGCAATGGCGCGGGACAGGGTCACGGGGCGGGGACTTTACGGTGCGGCAAGAAAACAATGAAAGGCATTGTGTCACGGGAATTATGCCGTCATCCCGTCCATACTGATATCTTCACCTCCATCCTCATCCTTCCGGTTCCTCTCGTGTCCCAGCGTCCTTCGATTCTGTCCGGCCAGGTTCTCAGCCTCGCTGTCCTGACCATGTTCGCCCCGCTGTCGGTGGACATGTACTTGCCTGCCTTCCCCACCCTGGTGCGGGCGCTGGGGACCGATGCGAGCCAGGTCCAGCTGACCCTGTCGGTCTTTTTCGTCGGTTTCGCCGTCGCCCAGCTGGTCTATGGGCCGCTGTCCGACCGCTTTGGCCGGAAATTGCCCCTCAACGTCGGCATCGGCCTCTATATCGCGGCCAGCATCGGCTGCGCCCTGGCAACGTCGATCGAATCCCTGATCGTGCTGCGCTTCCTGCAATCGCTGGGCGCCTGTGCGGGCATGGTTCTGGCCCGCGCCATGATTCGCGACCTTTATGGCAAGGACGCGGCGGCGCACATCATGTCGACGATGATCTTCATCACCGGTGCCGCTCCCATGCTGGCGCCGCTGATCGGCGGCCAGGTGCTGGCCTTCACCGACTGGCGCGGCATTTTCTGGGTGCTGACCTTGTTTGGCGTGGCCTGCCTGATCGTCTCGACCGTCCGCATTCCCGAAACGCTGCCGCCGGAGCGCCGCACCTCGCACAACGCCTGGCAGATGGCGTTGAGCTATGGCCGCCTGTTCCTGGACGTGCGCTTTGTCGGTTATGCGCTGTGTGCCGGCACGGTCTTTTCGGGCATGTTCGCCTATATCTCCGGCTCACCCTTCATCTTCATCCAGCTCTATGGCGTGTCGGAACAGGCCTATGGCCTGTTCTTCGGCTTCAACGTGCTGGGCCTGATCTTCGGCGGCATCATCAACAGCCGCCTGCTGCCCCGGCTCGGGTCCGACCGCATGCTGGTGCTGGGCACGATCTGGGCGATGACGGCGGGACTGTTGTTGCTGCTCGTCACCCTGACGAATCTTGGCGGGCTGCCGCTGATCGCGCTGTGCTGCTTCCTTTACATGCCGGCCGTGAACATCGTCGGTTCGAACGCCGTGGCGGGCGCACTGTCGGAGTATCCGCATATGGCGGGCACGGCATCGGCGCTGATCGGCACGACGCAGTTCGGAACGGGGGCGCTGATCGGTGCGCTGGTGGCCGTCATGCATGACGGAACGGCCCTGCCAATGGGTGCCGGCATCGCCGCGATGGGCACCGCGGCCTTCGTAATCCGTGCGCTGCTTATTCGGCGGCCGACGCCGTAACGTCGGCAGCCTCTGGCGACAGGATCGGCATCAGCTCGGATCGGATTCGGTCGAGCTTGGCGTCGTGATCGACCTTCAGGCCGAACACGTCCTTGACATAGAACACGTCGACCGCGCGCTCGCCATAGGTGGTGACATGTGCGCTGGCGATCGAGAGGCCGAGGCGCGACAGGGCACGCGTCACGTCATAGAGCAGGCCTGGCCGGTCGCGCGCGTTGATCTCGATCACAGTGTGCAGGCTGGACGCCTTGTTGTCGATGAGTACACGGGGCGGAACGACGAAGACGTTGGTGCGGGACGGCAATGTGCTGGCGCGCTGGGCCAGCAGCTTGTCGATATTCATGCGCTCCAGCAGCGCCTTTTCCACATTCTGCGAAAGCCGCTTCAGGCGATCCGGCTTGTCAAAGGCCGTGCGGTCGTCGGCCTGGATCCAGAAGGTGTCGATGGCCATCCCATCGGATGTCGTGTGAATCTTGGCGTCGACAATGGATGCACCCGACACCGCGATGGCGCCTGCGATCAAGGCGAAGAGACCCGGATGGTCGGTGGTGTAGACGGTGACCGTGGTGACGGCGCGGAAGGCGTCGATATGGGTCGCGACCGCATGGGTTTTCCCCGCCGCATCGGCATCGCGCATCAGACGCGCATGACGCGTCTGTGTTTCCCGATCCACCGATAGCCAGTAGGGCCGGTAGAAACGCCCGATGTGGTCGTCCACCGCGTCTTCCATCCAGTCCCCGAGGTGCTGGCGCAGCGCCTCGTGCGCCGCCGCCGCGCGCTCGCTCGTTGCCGACGCGGAGAGACCGCCCGACATCTCTTCCAGCGTCGTGTAATAGAGATCGCGGAGCAGTTCGCCACGCCAGCCATTCCAGCGGCCAGGCCCAACCGCGCGTATGTCCGCCACAGTCAGGACCAGAAGAAGCCGAAGGCGTTCCGGGCTTTGCACAAGCGCGCGAAAGTCGGCGATCGTCGTGGGATCGTGGATATCGCGCTTGAAGGCGTTGGTGCTCATCGCAAGGTGGTAGCGCACCAGCCAAGCCACGGTTTCCGTCTCTGCCGCATCAAGACCAAGGCGTGGACAGAGTCGTTCCGCCACCTCTGCTCCGAGCTCGGAATGATCACCACCGCGCCCCTTGGCAATGTCATGCAGCAACACCGCCATGTAGAGAACCCGGCGCGATGAAATCTCGTGCACGATCGTCGTCGCAAGGGGATGGTCGCCGGTGAGCGCGCCCTTCTCGATGTCGGCAAGAATGCCGATGGCGCGGATCGTGTGCTCGTCCACCGTGTAGACGTGATACATGTCGTGCTGCATCTGCGCGACGACACGCCCGAAATCGGGAACAAAACGGCCGAACACGCCGCTTTCATTCATGTGCCGCAGGGTCGCTTCCGGATTCTTGCGCGACGTCAGGATCGACAGGAAGCGCGCATTCGCCTCAGGGTCGCGTCGCACGCGATCGTCGATGGCCCGCAGGTTCTGCGTCAGAAGCCGCAACGTGCTGGGGTGGATGTCGACACCACGCTCCTGCGCGACGTCGAACAGCGCGATCATCTTCACCGGATCGCGAGCGAAATCATCTTCGTTGACGACACCGAGGCGCCCGCCTTCTTCCACGAAACCATCGACCTCGTGGCGGCCGAAGCCGAGGCGGGCGAGCGAGAAGCGCGGCTTGCGCTTCTGCTGGTCTTCGATCTGCGCGCAAAAGATTCGCGTCAGGTCACCCACCGTCTTTGCGACGAGGAAGTAGTGCTTCATGAACCGCTCGACCGATCTCACCCGGCCGTGGCTTCGATAGCGCAGCTTGTCCGCAATCTCAGGCTGGCGATCGAAGGTCAGACGCTCTTCCGCGCGCTTGGCCAGCAGATGCAGGCGGAAACGCACAGCCCAGAGGAAGTCTTCCGCCTTGCGGAATTGCGTCAGCTCTTCCCGGTTGAGCACGCCCTTTTCAACAAGATCGTCGACCGAGTTGACGCCGTAGAGGTATTTGCCAATCCAGAACAGCGTGTGCAGGTCGCGCAGGCCGCCCTTGCCGTCTTTCACATTGGGTTCGACGAGATAGCGCGAGTCGCCAAGCCGCTTGTGGCGCGCGTCACGCTCGGCAAGCTTTGCTTCCACGAAGTCATAACCCGTGCCTTCGACCACCTCGGCCGCGAAGCGGCGGCGCAGCTCTTCGTAAAGATCCTGATCACCCCAGAGGAAGCGCGCCTCCAGCAATGCCGTGCGAACGGTGACGTCCTGGCGCGCGAGGCGGATGCAGTCGTCGACGTTGCGGATTGCCTGGCCAACCTTGAAGCCGAGATCCCACAACAGGTAGAGCAGGTATTCGATGGTCTGCTCGCCCCAGGACGTCACCTTGTAGGGATGCAGGAACAGCAGATCGACGTCAGAAAAGGGCGCCATCTCGCCGCGGCCGTAGCCGCCCACCGCAACCACCGACAGCCGCTCTCCCGCCGTGGGGTTGGTGGCGCGATAGACATAGCGGACGGTGTAGTCGTAGAGGCAGCGGATAAGCTGATCGACGATGAAGCTCGTGGCATGCGCCGCTGCCAGGCCGTGTGTGCCGGTTTCGAGCCTGTGCTGCACCTCGGCGCGGCCCGCCTTCAGCGCCTCGACAGCGGCGGCCAGAACCTTGGCCCGGGTCTCGGGCGACTTCACGTTGCCCTCCCAGGCAATGCTGTCCAGCCGCTCGGCCAGTTGCCGGCGGTCGATCAGCGCACGCTGGTTCGGGACTTTCGCCATCCCTGATAACTGCCCCTTCCGGCCGCCGGGTGCAAGCGGGGCACATTAGGCTTTGACCGCGATTCCGTGGACCCGTACCGTTTTCACAGTTCGCGTAGCCCGTCCCCGTCTTGCAGCACATCATGGAGACACGACATGCCCGAGGGCTTATCCCCTGCCTCTTCCCGTAGCTGGCCGCTGATCCTGTTGCTGATCGGCGGAGCGGCCTATGGGACGATTTTCTCTGCCAACAAGATCGCCATCGAGGGTGGCTTCCCCTTCGTCGCCTTCACCTTCTACCAGGCCTTCATCGCCGGGGCGGTCCTGCTGGTCGTCGGACTGATCCAGGGCGAACGTCCTGGCACCAGCGGCGCCCATCTGCGGCAATACGCTGTCACGGCCCTGTTTGGCTTCATCGTGCCCTTCATCGTCTTCTCCTTCGTCGCCGACAAGCTGCCGGCGCTGGTGGTGACCCTGTTGCTCGCGCTGACGCCGGCCCTCACCTATCTCTTCGCCTTCCTGCTCCGGCTCGAGCGGTTGCGCTGGATCAGCATCGCAGGGGTGCTGCTCGGCTTCCTTGGCATCCTGCTGATCGTGCTGCCCAAGGGCGGCCTGCCGTCGCCCGACATGGCGGGCTGGCTGCTGCTGGCCCTGCTGGGCCCGCTGGGCTTTGCGATGAACAACGTCTCGGTCGCGCTGCTGCGCCCGGCCGCCAGCACGTCGGCCACACTGTCGGCCGGTGTGCTGATCGTTTCGGCCGCGGTGCTCTTCGTCATCATGATGGCGGTGGAAGGGTTTGTCTGGGTCGGCGATCTCGGCAGCGACGCCGTGCTTGGTATGCTGTGGGCGGCCGCCGTGAACGGCCTGACCTTCCTCGTGCTGTTCGAGATCATCCGTATGGCCGGGCCGGTCTTCTTTGCCCAGTTCAACTATGTCAGCGTCGGCGCCGGCTTTCTGTGGGCGCTGGTGATGTTCAACGATGTGCCGAGCCTGTGGGTGTGGATTGCGCTCGCCGTGCTGGTGGTGGGTCTGTTCCTTGCCAACGCGGGCGCCACCCAGTCGGTCCGGGAGCGGGAGGCACAATCGCGGTAGAAGCCGCTATGCCCGGCCCGCAGCAACGGGCCGGGCGGTGGCCAGCCAGACGCCGAACAGGATGAGCGCCATGCCGGCGAAGTGATGCAGGCGGAAAGCCTCGCCAATCAGCAGCACGGCCAGCGCCGAACCCCAGACCGGCACGAGATTGTAGAACTGCACGCCGCGATTGGCGCCCAGTGCCAGGACGCCCGCGTTCCAGAAAATATAGGACGCGAGCGACGGCAGCGTGCCGACATAGGCGAGCGCGGCCAGGTTTTCCGTGGTCAGCGCGAAGCCCGCGCCGGTCGACAGCTCATAGGCATAGGCGCTGCCCACCACCACCAGCCCGACCAGGAAGGTGAGCAGGATGAAGGCGAAGCCGTCGAGCTCCTTCGGCTTGAACCGGAGCAGCGCGGTGTAGAGCGACCAGCACACCACCGCCGGCACCATCAGAAGATCGCCCTGGTTGAACCCGAAGCCCGTCAGCACCGAGACATCGCCGCGCGTGACGATCACCAAGAGACCGATGAGCGAGACAAACATGCCGACAGCCGTGCGCCAGCGAATCGTCTCGCGCACCACCAGCCAGGTGAAGAAAACCGTTGCCGCTGGCGAGAAGCCGTTCAGCAGGGCGGCATTCACCGCGCTGGTGCTGTTGAGCGCGATGTAGAGCATGGTGTTGTAGACGCCAACGCCGAGCACCCCGAGCAGGACAAGGATGGGCCAATGCGCGCGGACCAGCGCCCATTGCCGGATCAGCGTGGGCAGCGCGAAGGGCAGGATAACGAGCGTTGCGATGGTCCAGCGCCAGAAGGACATGGCGACGGGCGGAATGTCGCCCACCACCGCCCGGCCGATGACGGTGTTGAGGCCCCAGAACAGGGTGGCCAGGACGAGCAGCAGCCAGGGCGGCAGGACGCGGGTCATGCGGGCTTCACGGCGGCGCGCCGGCTGGTCGCGAAATAGACACCCAAGAGGATCAGCGCCAGGCCGACGCCATGGAACCATTCGGGCTGCTCGCCCAGCAGCAGGATGGCGAGCGTGCCGGAGAAGATCGGCGACAGGTAGTTGAACTGGTTGGCCACGTTCGGCCCAACCATCGCCAGACCCTTGGTGAAGAAGACGAAGCCGAGCACCGACGCGAAGACGCCAAGATAGACGATGCCGACGACATTGCCCCAGGACACCACCATCGTCTCGCCAGCGAACACCTCGCGCAGGTAGAGCGGGGTGATGAAGACCATGCCGATGATCATGGTGGCGAGCAGGAAGCCGATGGGATTGAGCGTCTTCGGCATGCCCTTGAGTCCGATGGAATAGGCCGCCCAGACGATGACCGCGCCGATGGACAGGACGTCGCCCATGTTGAAGGCCAGCCCCATCAGCACGCCGATGTCACCATGGCCGATGATGACGACGACGCCGAGGGAGGCGGCGAGCATGCCCAGCCCGGTGCGGACAGAAATCGTGTCGCGATAGACGAGGTAGGACAGCACGACGCTGGCGGCCGGGATGGTGGCGATGATCAGCGTGGCATGGATCGCCGTGGTGAATTGCACCGCGTGATAGATGAAGGAGTTGAACGCGGTGATTCCCATGATCGAGACGAACAGCAGCCGCCAGGCATATTCCCGGTAGATCGCGCGCTGCGCCCACATCGCCTTCCAGCCGAAGGGCAACAGCACGATCAGGGCGACGAGCCAGCGCCAGAAGGACAGATGCATGGGCGGCACTTCGCCGGCCACGCCACGTGCAAACACGGTGTTGCCCGCCCAGCACAGAAAGGTGAGCACCAGCAGGACATAGGGCGAGGCCAGCGGTCCC
>CAXNFA010000028.1:0-8949 GCA_964201105.1 Alphaproteobacteria bacterium
AGCCCTCTGCTTCGCTTTGCGGCTTTTCGGCGGGCGTCAGGGCGATCGCGCGGCCGGCAACGCGCGCGTCCCACAGGGCATGGGCGAGGGCGGTCATGACGCCTGTCCCTTCTTCATGCGGTCGCGATAGGGATTGACGAGATCGTCGACCAGCCGGGCCAGCGTGGCGCGAATCTGCGTCTCGTCGGCGCCCATCAGGATGGCGTCTTCCAGCGCGTCCTGGGCCATGCCCTTCAACTCGTCGAGATTCTCGTTGAGCACCTTGATCTTGTCGCGGCAGGACAGCGGCTTGCCGGCAGGGTCATGCCAGACGGGCCAGGCGCCTTGCGGTTCGGCCATGGGGTATCCTTCGAATTCCGACAACACTGTATGTAGGCGCTGGGAGGACGCAGGGCGAGGGGCAATCGCCTCTCGCCCTGGCACACTCGCTCAGTCGGCGCGGAAACGCGTGAAGCTGGCCGCGTCGTTGAAGTCGCCGCTGCCACGGTGCCGCGCCACCGCGGGATAGGGATAGAGCGGCCGGCTGATCATCGTGCGGCCATCCTGCTGGCGATTGGCGATGATCTGATCCGGCGCCTCGTTCTTTTCCACCCAGTTTTCGATCGCCGTGAGCTGGTCGAAATTGTTGATCCCCGGCGACGCCGAGCCGAGGCAGTGCCCCATGCCGGGAATCATGAACAGGCGGGCAAAGTCCGTCGTCGAGGCTTCGCCGCCCATCGTCCGACGCATCATTTCGTAATAGTCGATCGTGCCTTGCGGCGTCACCGACTGGTCGGCCCAGCCCTGGAACAGGATCACCTTGCCGCCCCGATTCTTGAAGGCCCAGAGGTCGGGGTTCGACGCGGAATACAGCGTTTCCATATAGGCGAGCCGGTCGACGTCCTTGTCGAAGTCAAAGCTGAGCGGGTCATAGGCCGGGCCGGGATCGTTTTCGAAGGCCAGGTATTTAAGGAAATCACCACCAAACAGCAGATAGATCGACGGCCGCCCCGGCGCGGCAATGATGTTGCTGATCCAGTTGATCTCCGACCCCGGCATCAGGCCGCCGGGGAAGAGCTGGGTGCCCTGCGAATCCTTCGGCCCGCCATAGAGCTTCTGCGCCGCCGTGACCTGGGCCGCGTTCAGGCAGTCGGTGCCCGCCGGGCATTGCAGCGAGGCCGGATCGAAGCGGCAGGCGCGCGGATCGTCGATGATGCCGTCCTTCACACCATCGACGGCATCGCAGGATTCCATCGCCGCGCGGTAGAGCAACTGCGCCTGGCCTTCGCCCAGGATCGGCTGGCGGCGGTCGTCGAGATTGGCCTTTGCACTCCAGATCAGGTGCAGAGCACCGGCGCCCACTTCGTTGAGCACAGGCGCGCCGGCCACGATGCCGTCGAAATCGCCGGGGTAGCGTTGCGCCGCCACCATGCCCTGGCGCCCGCCGGTGGAACAGCCGCGGAAGTAGTTCTTGTTCGCCGGGCGCCCGTAATAGGTCCGCACCAGCGCCTTGCCCGCCACCGCATTGACATGCGTGGCGCGGAAGGCGAAGTCGACCTCGGCCGCGCGGTTGTTGTAGCCCCACTTGCCGTCGATCGGGCTGCCGCCGCGATGGCCCATGTCCGAGGCCGTGACGGCATAGTTGCGCGCCAGCGCATCCCGCGTCGCCGCCGTCGGAACCGAGCCGCAGAAGCCGCCGCAGCCCTGCACGAGGAAGCGGCCATTCCAGCCCTGCGTCGGCATATACATCTCGAAGCCGATGGCGGGCAGGATGGTGCCGGTGATCCGGCAATGTTCTGGCAGCCCGTTGCCGGCGGCCACAACCTCGGCCGTCAGCACAAAGGTCATGGCGTCGGGCAGGCCGGTGAAATCTGTGCTCCGCAAGCCCTGGCATTTCTGGCTCATGTCCTGCGCATGGGCGGGGGGGCCGCCCAGAACGAATAGCGCCGCGACGGCGGCAGCAAGAAACAGGGCAAGACGCATGACGGTTGTCCTCGTGAGGTTGCCGATACTCCGACTCCGGGCCCGTTTGCGACCGGAGTCAAGCCGAACCGCCCTCGACAGAGGATGGAAGCGCCCGCGGGAGAGCCGCTTGTTCCCCCCGCGCGACTCCCGCTAAGGTGCCGCCTTCCCGAAAGACAGCCTTGCCGGAGCCTTATCCCGATGGCGGACAGCCTCAACAAGACGCTCAAGAACCTTTTCAACCGCCGCAAGGCCGTCCTGCTGCCGGGCGCACCCAACGCGCTCACCGCCAAGATGATCGAGGACGCCGGGTTCGAAGGCATCTATGTCACGGGCGCGGGCGTCACCAATACCTATCTCGGCATTCCGGACCTCGGCCTGATCAGCCTGTCGGAGCTGGCCGACAACGTCGCCGCCATGCGCGACGTCACCAGCCTGCCCATCGTGGCCGACGGCGACACCGGCTTCGGCAATGCCGTGAACGTGACCCGCACCGTCAAGGTGCTGGAACGCGCCGGCGCCAACGGCATCCAGCTCGAAGACCAGGTCTTTCCGAAGAAGTGCGGTCACTTCGCTGGCAAGGGCGTGATCTCGATGGAAGAGGCCGCGCAGAAGATCCGCGCCGCCGTGGACGCGCGCCGCGACCAGGACTTCGTGATCGTCGCCCGCACCGATGCCCGCGCCGTGCACGGCTTCAACGCCGCGATCGAGCGGGCCGAGGCCTTCATTGAGGCCGGCGCCGACGTGACCTTCGTTGAAGCCCCCGAGGGCCTGGATGAAATCCGCGCCATCCCGCAAAAGCTGAAGGTGCCGCAGCTCATCAACATGGTGCATGGCGGCAAGACGCCGATCGTCGAACGCGCCGACCTGGAGAAGATGGGCTATGGCGTCGTCATCTACGCCAACGCGCCGATGCAGGCCGCGATGCTGGCGCTGAAGAAGACGCTGCATCACCTGAAAACCAAGGGGTCGACCACCGGCTTCGAAGACCAGCTGATCGGCTTCGGCGAACGCCAGGAGATCGTCAACAAGGCGGCCTTCGACGCCATCGAAAAGAAATACGCCGCGAAGTAAGGTTGGACAGTCAGCAGCAGGAGACAACCATGGCCAAGCCCTGGGATGGAATCATCAGCGAAGACGAGCAGAAGGCCTATCGCGCGGCCGGCTTCGGCCGCCCCACCGGCATGGGCAAGCGCCCGGCTCTGCTGATCATCGACGTGCAGTACCGCACCACGGGAACGACACCGAAGCCCTTCTATGAGGCGATCAAGGAATTCCCGACGAGCTGCGGCGAGATTGCCTGGGACGCGGTAAAAAACATCGAGGCCCTGCTGAAGCTGTTCCGCGAAAAGGGCTGGCCGGTTCTCTATCCGCATGTCGCGCCCAAGCAGTCCTACGACCAGGGCCGGCTCGCCGCCAAGGTGCCGGCCATCATGACGGTGGCCGCGAAGGGCTATGAATTCCCGCCCGAGATCGCGCCGCGCGAGACCGACATCCTGCTGCCAAAGCGCCACCCGAGCGCCTTCTTCGGCACGCCGCTCGCCTCCTATCTCATCGATTCGGAAGCCGACACGCTGATCGTCACTGGCTGCAGCACCTCGGGCTGCGTGCGCGGGTCGGTGGTCGATGCCTTCGCCTATAACTGGCGGGTGACGGTGCCGCAGGATGCCGTCTACGACCGCAGCAAGGTCTCGCACGCCGTCAACCTGTTCGACATGTCGGAGAAGTATGCCGACGTGATGACAACGGCCGAGGTGATGCAGAAGCTGGCCGCCCTGCCGCCGCGTGCGGTGGCCAAGGCTGCCGAATAATAAAATAGCCGGGCCGCGCGCGCGGCCTGCGGGGGGAACTGCAATGATCGATTTCTACGGGTACGGCACCGCGAATGGCCACAAGGTCGCGCTGATGCTGGAAGAAACGGGCCTGCCCTACACCTTCCACTATGCCGACATGGCGAAGGGCGCGCACCTGACGGCCGACTACCTGAAGGTCAACCCGATCGGCAAGATCCCCGCCATCGTCGATCACGATGGCCCGGGCAGCAAGCCGCTGTCGGTGTTTGAGACGCAGGTGATCGCGCAGTATCTGGCCGAGAAGTCGGGCAAGCTGATGCCGAAGGATTTCGCGACGCGCACGATCGCTGCGGAATGGTCCACCCACATCACCGCCAACCTCGCCCCCGCCTTCAGTGCGCAGTTCTACATCACGTCTCGGCTGAAGGGTGAGAACCCGACGGCGCTGGAATATTACGTCGGCCAGATTCACCGCTGCATCAAGCCGATCGAGGCACGCCTGGGCGAGATGCCCTACATGACCGGCGCTGACTGTTCCTATGTCGATGTGCTGCTCTATCCGATGATGGTGGTGTCCGGCGCGCGCCTCGCCAATGGCGGGCTCGACCCTTATCCCAACATCAAGGCCTGGGTGGCGAAGATGGGCGAACGGCCCGGCATCCAGCGCGGCATGGCCGTGATCAAACCATAAGGGCCCAGCGATGATCGATCTCTATACCGTGGCCACGTCGAACGGACAGCGCGCATCCATCCTGCTGGAGGAACTGGCGTTGCCCTACACCGTGCACAAGCTGAACCTGCCGGCGGGCGATCACATGAAGCCGGACTTCCTGGCCATCAACCCCAACGGCATGGCGCCGGTGATCGTCGATCGCGACGCGCCGGGCGGCAAGCCGGTAACCGTGTTCGAATGCGCCGCCATCGGACTCTATTTGGCGGAGAAGACCGGCAAGCTGATGCCGAAGGATCTCGCCGGCCGCGCCGATGTCTACAAGTGGTTGTCGGTCGTGGTGTCGAATCTCGGCCCGGCCTTCACCGGCCAGTTCCTCACCAAGTTTTCCGCCAAGGAAAAGGTGCCATCGGTCATCGACATCTTCGAAGCCCGCGCCGCGCGCTTCCTGAAGGTGCTCGACCAGCGCCTGGGCGAGGCGAAGTATCTCGCCGGCAACGAGATCAGCATCGCCGACCTGATCGCTTATCCCAGCGCCACCACGTCGGTGCAGCGCCTGCCCGATGCGGTGAACGGTCTCAAGAATTTGCAGCGCTGGGTCGCCGAGCTTGGCGCCCGTCCCGCTGTCCAGAAAGGCATGGCGGTTTCGAGCTGAAGGGCTTGGCTGCCGGATTGGAGAATTGATGTCGGATACCGCCAAGGTTGGCCCACTCGCCGGCTGGAAGATCGTCGACCTGTCGCGCGTGCTGGGCGGCCCCTATTGCACCCAGCTGCTCGGCGACCTGGGCGCCGAGGTCATCAAGATCGAGCCGCCGCAGGGCGACGAGACGCGCGAATGGGGCCCGCCCTATACCGATGGCGAGGCGGCCTATTTCGTCGGCGTGAATCGCAACAAGAAGAGCCTGGCGCTCGACCTGTCGAAGCCCGAGGGCAAGGCCGTGCTGCTGCGCCTGCTCGAGGGCGCGGACGTTCTCGTCGAGAATTTCAAGACCGGCTCGCTGGAAAAGTGGGGCCTTGGCTATGAGGAGGTTCTGGCCAAGAAGTTTCCCACGCTGATCCATTGCCGCGTCACCGGCTTTGGCGGCGACGGCCCATTGGGCGGCTATCCCGGCTATGACGCCGTGCTGCAGGCCATGTGCGGCTTGATCAGCGTCAACGGCCCGCCGGAAGCGGGCGGCGTGCGCCTGGGCATTCCCATCGTCGACATCGCCACCGGCCTCTTCGCCGTCAACGCGATCCTCGCGGCGGCGATCGAGCGCAACAACTCTGGCAAGGGCCAGTCGGTCGAGGCGAGCCTCTTCGACACCGGCATCGCGCTGCAGCACCCGCATGCGGCCAACTGGTTCATGTCGGGCAAGAAGCCCGTGCTGGTCGGCAATGCACACACCAACATTTCGCCCTATGACGCCTTCCCGACCAAGACGGGCGGTGTCTACCTGTCGGTCGGCAATGACGGGCAATTCCTGAAGCTGTGCCAGGAACTTGGCGTGCCGGAGATGGCGAAGGATCCGCGCTTCCTGACCAACTCCGACCGGCTGAAGAACAAGGCGGACCTGCGCGAAGAGATCGTCCGCCACCTCGCGGACAAGGATGCCGAGCCCTTCTGCCTGTCGCTGCTCGACGCCGGCATTCCGGCGGGGCCGATCCTCGACATGAAGGGCATCCTGACCCACCCGCATGCCAAGCATCGCAAGATGGTTCTGGAGCAGGGCAGCTACAAAGGCGTCGGCACGGCGATCAAGTTCAGCCGTACGCCCGCCAGTTTCCGCCGCTTGCCGCCGCGCTTTGGCGAGCACAGCCGCGAAGTGCTGCAGGACGCGGGTTTCAGCGCCGCTGAAATCGACGCCCTGGTCAGCGGCGGCATCGTGCCGGCGGAGCGCCGCAAGGCGCGTTGAGCAGAGGGAGGCCTCGATGGCGCGCTTCGACCAGGTCGTCTATGCCGAGGAAGACATCGAGCGGAAGCTGGGCTTCCCGCGCTTCGTGCGGTCCGGCAACACGCTCTACATGTCGGGCCTGCTGTCGGCTGACGAGAAGTTCGAGCTTGTGGGCCCCGGCGACATGGTCGTGCAGATGCGCCGCATCTACACGCGCTTCGAAGGGATGCTGGCGAAAGTCGGCGCCAACCTTCAGCATGTGACGAGCGAGATCCTCTTCGCCACCGACCTGCAGGCGCTGATGACCGCGTCGCATGTCCGACGCGAATTCTACGCCAAACACAACGCGTCGATCCCTGCGTCGACCGCCGTGCAGGTGGTGGCGCTGGCCCTGCCGGGCGCCATGCTGGAAATTCACCCGACCGTGGAGGTGCCGTGATGCTTCGCCTGATCGCCGCCGTATGTCTGGTCTTCAGTCTGTCCCTTCCTGCGCTTGCCGCCGAAGAGAAGGCGGGGCCGAAGGTCGAGCGCTACATCAAGCTCAACCCCTTCATGGCACCGATCAGCCGCGACAACCGCATCACCGGCCGGCTGAACGTGGAGATCACGCTCGAGCTGCTGAAGCCCGAGAACATGAATGCCGTGCAGGAGCAGATGCCGCGCCTCAACGCCACCTTCCTCAGCGTGGTGCAGCGCCATGCCGCCGCGCTGGAAACGCCGCAGGCCCTGCTCAATGTCGATCAGATGATGTCGGATATCGACAACAGCACGCGCGGCATCCTGCCGCCCGGCACCGTGGCGACGCTGATCCAGCAGGCCGTCTTCACGCGCTGAAGACAGGGCGGCGTCAGGCCGCCTTCTGCAGCGGCGACGGCAACGCCAGCCACTGGTCGAGGAAGCGGTAGAGCCAGCGGCGTGTGCGCCTTTCGTGCCGGTCGCGGGTGGCGATCAGCTCGGCCACCGTCTGCGCCCCGGGCAGCTGCTTTCGTTCGGCATGGCCCTGCCACACTTCCATCGTCTTCGGCGTCAGCTCGGGGTGGAACTGCAGGCCGAAGGCGCGGTCGCCGATGCGGAAGGCCTGGTTCTCGAACATCTCGCCACTGGCCAACCGAACGGCGCCACGCGGAATCTCGAAGCCGTCCTTGTGAAACTGGTAGGCGTGGGTGCAGCCGGCGAACAGCTCGCGCCCCTCGTCCGTCGCGTGGATCGGGAAATAGCCGACCTCGTGCAGGCCTTCGGCATGCGGGGCGACCGTGCCGCCCGCGGCGCGCGACAGAAGCTGCGCACCAAGGCAGATGCCAAGGAAGGGCTTTTGCTCGGCGGCCATCGGCAGCCATTCAAGCTCGCGCTTGATGAAGTCGAACTTGTCGCATTCATAGGCGCTCATCGGTCCGCCGAAGACGACGGTGCCGGCATAGTCGTCCATCGACGCCGGCAGCGGCTGGCCGAGGCAGGGCCGACGAATGTCGAGCTCGTAGCCCTTTTGCACCAGCACGCGACCGACGCGGCGCGTCTTGGAATGCTTCTGGTGGACGATGCAGAGAATTTTGCCGGACGACATGACACTAGGCTACCGGGCTGAAATTCTGGCGGCAAGCCGCCGGACACAAGAAATGGTGGCCATTTGTGGCATTTCCACGGCGTTTGTTGACGCTAGGGACGCCGGGGAGACGCTTGCGGCAGCGTATCGTCGCCTTCACCCAGCGCGCGCTGCATGAACACCGAATCGATCCAGCGGCCGAACTTGAAACCCACCGATTTGAGCAGGCCAGCGTCGGCAAAGCCGCGCGAGCGATGGATGGCGATGGAGGCCGCATTGCCGCTGTCGCCGATCACCGCGATCATCTGGCGGTAGCCCAACGCGCTGCATTCCACGAGCAGGCGGTCGAGCAAGGCGCCGCCGATGCCCTGCCCCGCCGCATCCGGCGCGACATAGATCGAATCCTCCAGCACGTAGCGATAGGCCGAGCGCGTCCGGTAGAGGCTGGCATAGGCATAGCCGAGCAACTGGCCCTCACGCTCCGCCACCAGCCAGGGTGTGCCGAGGTCGCGCACCGCCTGCAGGCGCGTGTTCATCTCCGCTACGTCGGGCGGGATTTCCTCGAAGGTGGCGATGCCGCTGCGGACGTGATGGGCATAGAGAGCCGCCACCGCCGCCATGTCGGCCGGCGTGGCGGGGCGGAGCTGGGCCGCGATGACGCGGGGCGCGTTCAGCCCTGGCCGCCGGTAACGGCGCCCCTGAGGATGTCGAGGATCACGTTGGTGCCGCGGCGCACCAGGATAACGTCGTCACCGATGATCACACGCTCGGTGCCCGAGGCCGCCGGCGGCAATTGAGAAGCGAGCGCCGATGGCATGTTGCGGCGCGCCATGCCCGTTGGCAGCGAGCCGCCCTTGGCAATGCCGGGTGGCAGGACATCGCGGTTGCCAAGGCCGACGGGCAGGTTCTTCAGGCTTTCCTGACCGGGACGGCGACGGCCATCCCTCGACCGGTTGGCCGATTCCTCTTCGAGGCTGCTGCGGCCTTCCTTCTTGAAGTACTCGGCGATGATGCGCTTCTCGGCGTCGCTGAACACGACCTCGACCGGCGCCGGTTTAGGTGCTGAGGCGGCGCCTGAAGCCCCTTCGCGCACCGGCGCGGCGCGGCGATCAGGCACCTGGGCCAGGACTG
>CAXNFA010000029.1:0-8944 GCA_964201105.1 Alphaproteobacteria bacterium
GGCCCCGAGCAACATCGACCATGCGGGCATAGTCTTCGTCGGACATGTCGGTGGCGATGCTGGCCGCGCCCTCCACCGCCACCTTCTTCGCAAGCGGCACAAAGACCGTGCGGCTGGCACCCGAGGTCTCCACGCCGCCTTTCGCGAAATCGTAGTCGTAGCGGAATGAAGTTTCCTTGCGCCTGTCGAGCAGGTGGATCGAATCGGCGAAGAAGAGGTGTAGATCCTTGTCCGAGGGGCGCGGCAGGCGCAGCGCCATGCTTTCGAACTGGAACAGCAGGTCATAGCCAAAGGCGCCGTAGAGGCCGAGGAAGCCATCCTGCATCCCAGCGAAGTCTTCGATAACCCGGCGCAGCGGGCTGAAGACTGATGGCTGCAAGCTGCGCTCTTCCTCCGCGAACATTTCCTGCGATTCGGCAATGGCGAGCGACAGCGACCGCACACCATCGGAGGTGATCGAGGTTTCGGCGCCGCCGGCAAGCACCGGCTTCAGCAAGGCCAGCAGTGCCACGCCGCGATCGTTGAGGGCATTGACCACAAGCCGCCGGCCCCGCCCGATGAATTCCAGCGGCGGGTCGATCACCCCGATGTCCCAGCGGGAATAACGGTCGGGGAATTCGATGCCGGAGGACAGGAAGACCCCGCGTTCGCCGTCCAGGCGCTCGATGAGGTCGCGAATGCCGGTCTGGTAGTCGAGCGGCTGCTGGCGGCGTTCGACGGCCAGGCCGGAACGGGTGGTCAATCGGATGGTCATGGGTGCTCCTCCCATCGGCGGCGTCGGCCGGCCGGTCTGCCTTTCCGCCGGCAGGGGCGTTCAACTTGAAACTATAGGGTGCAGGCACGCGCGGTCGAGCCGCGCCATCGACGCGACAGCGTCACCAAAGGAACACGACGGAACGGGGAGGAAAGCCGGTCACGAAAATCCCTGGGAAAATCCCTGCCTGAAGCGGGCGCACGCTAGCAAAGGCCCCTCGCCCCGTCCAGCACCAAGCCGGTCGGCGGGGCGGAGACTTTGTTGGACGAGGGCGCTGGCTGGACATAATCTATGACGGTGTTGCGCGGGGGCCCATGGCGCAACACCGGTCACTTGGTTTCCGGATTTAAATCCCACACCAGGATTCGTCCGCACGCCGTCCGGGAACGCACCTTGCATCCAAGGGGCGCTCGCGCTGGTTGACCGATTGTCTGTCCCCGGCCCGAGCAAGAAAGTACGTCCCTCATGGATCGCAGCCTCTTCCGCTACATCCTGCGCCACAGCAAGGCCGGCCAGATCCAGATCGGCCTGATGGTTGCCGCCTCGCTGATCTTCTACTTCATCTCGCTCGACGTGCCGAAGACGATCGTCAACCAGGCGATCTCAGGGAAGGCCTTTGCGGCGGACGGCAGTGGCGAAGCGCCGTTCTTCCGCATTGCCTTTACCATCCCCACCTTGAAGAAGGCCGATCCAAACGCGAAGCCCGAACAGATCGCTGAAGAGAAGAAACAGCGGGAAGTGGTGCTGTTCGGCGGCATTTCGATGACCCGGCTGCCCTATCTGTTCGCCATGTCAGGCTGGTTCCTGGCGCTGGTGGTCATCAACCAGGCCTTCAAGTTCTATATCAACACATCGAAGGGCAAGCTGGGCGAACGGTTGCTGCGACGCCTGCGCTATGACCTGTTCGATCGCATCCTGCGCTTCCCCACCATGCATTACCGCCGCGTGAAGTCGGCGGAAATGGCGACCATGATCAAGGACGAGGTGGAGCCGCTGGGCGGCTTCATCGGCGAAGCTTTTGCCACACCGGCGCAGCTGGGCGGCCAGGCGCTGGTGGCCATCCTGTTTATCATGCTGCAGAGCTGGCAGCTGGGCATCGTTGCGCTGGTCGTCGTCGGCCTTCAGGTCGGACTGGTACCGCGGCTGCGCCGCCGGGTACTGATCCTCGGCCGGGAGCGCCAGCTGGGTGCCCGCAAGCTGGCCGGACGCATCGCCGAGATTGTCGACGGCGCGCGGGAAATCCGCGCCCATGACACCACCAATTACGAGCGCGCCGAGATCAGCGACCGCCTGGGCAAGATTTTCTGGATTCGCTTCGAGATCTACCAGCGCAAGTTCTTCGCCAAGAACCTCAACAACTTCCTGTCACAGCTGGCGCCCTTCATCTTCTACTCAGCCGGCGGCTATCTCGCGATCACCAGTGAAGCGGCCGCAAAGGTGGCCAACGCCGGCATTCCGCTGGAACAGCAGGTGCCCGCCGCCTTCACGATCGGCGCGCTGATTGCGGTGATCAATGCCTACAAGGATTTGCCGGCGCCCATGAAAGACCTGCTGGACTGGGACCAGCAGCGCCTCGATATCCAGATCAAGTATGAGCAGGTCATCGACCAGTTCCAGCCGGACGGCATACTCGACCCCGTGATCCAGTCGCCTGACAAAGCTCGGGACAAACCGCTGGAAGGCCGCGTTATCGCCAGCGGCGCGGCGGTTTCCGACGACTCGGGCATCAAGATGCTCGACGGCATCTCCTGCCAGTTTGACGTGAAGGACCGCGTGGCCATTGTCGGCCCCGGCGGCGGCGGCCGCGCCGAACTCGCACAACTGATCGCGGGCCTGCTGCGGCCCACCGCCGGCTCTGTCCAGATTGGCGATCTTGATGTTGGCAAGGCACCGGAGGCTGTTCTCGGCCGTCGCATCAGCTATGTCGGCCCCGACACCTACCTGTTCCCGGTGTCCCTGCGCGAGAACCTGCTTTATCCACTAAAGCACCGGCCAGTCGCCGAAGCGACCTATGACGAGGCGCGCAAGGCGAAGATCGCACGCGATCGCGCCGAATCGGAAGGCACCGGTAACGCGCTCTTCGACATCAACGCCGACTGGCTCGACTACACGGCGGCTGGTGTGACGAACCGGGAAGAACTCGACAACCGGCTGATCGAGCTGCTCGACACCGTCGACTTCGGCAAGGATGTCTACGAGCTTGGCCTGCGCAGTGTGATCGATCCGGCCGGTAATCCGGTGCTCGTCGACAAGGTGCTGAAGGTGCGCCGCGAAGTGCGCAAGATGCTGGGCGATCCGGCCTTCGAAGGCCTGGTCGAGACCTTCGATCCGGAGAAATACAACCGCGCCGCAACGGTGGGCGAGAACCTGCTGTTCGGCGTGCCGATGGGCGATGCCTTCAAGATGGAGAAGCTCGCCCAGAACGCCTATGTCCAGCAGGTGCTGGAAGAGGTCGGATTGTTCGAGGTGCTTTTCGAACGCGGCAAGTCCGTCGCCGCCACCATGATCGAACTCTTCGCCGACCTGCCGCCGGGCCATGAGTTCTTCGACCAGTACAGCTTCATCTCCTACGACGAGTTGCCGGAATACAAGGCCCTGCTGGCGCGTGCAGCCACAGAAGGGCCAAACCTGGCCCGTGCCGACAAGGCACGTTTCGTGGCGATGACCTTCAAGCTGCTGCCGACGCATCGCCTTGATGCCTTCGACAACACGCTGATGGATGGCATCCTGAAGGCGCGCAAGGTGTTCGCCGAGAAGCTGCCCGACAACCTGCGCGGCGCGATCGAATTCTTCGACGCCGACCTCTACATCAGCGCCGCGACGTTGCAGGACAACATCCTGTTCGGCAAGGTGGCGCTGGGCCTGGTGCAGGCCGATACGCGCGTTGCAGAGCTGATTTCTGATGTGCTTGAAGAATCGCACATGCGCGCCGACATCATCCGTGCCGGCCTTGAGTTCCAGGTCGGCATTGGTGGCGGCCGCCTTTCGGCGGCGCAGCGCCAGAAGGTTGCTATCATCCGCGCCGTCCTCAAGAAGCCCGATCTCTACATCCTGAACGAGGCCACCGGCTCGCTCGACGGCAGCACGCAGACCAAGATCCTGAACGACCTGCTCGGCGAGAAGAACAGCGCGGGCGTAATCTGGGTGCTGCAGCGGGCCAGCCTGGCACAGCGCTTCAAGCAGGTCTTCTACGTTCGGAACGGCCGGATTCAGGAATCCGGCACTTTCGACGACCTGAACAAGGACGGCACCGCTTTCCACAAGCTGGTCGCGGCGGAATAACCGCCGCGACGGCTGCGGATCACTCGGCGGCCACCGCGCGGTCCGGGTTTAGGCCGCGCAAGCGCAGCGGTTCGACCCGCCCGCCCTGCCGGCGCACGGCCGTGACATAGGGCTCCACCACCACAAGCCGGTCGGCATCAAGACGGGCACGCTCCAGTGCCGCTACGATCTCGACCTCCTGGAGAAGCGCGGCATCGGCGGCCGCTTCCATCCACTGGCCGTTGGCCGCCAGGAAGACGCGGGTGCCGTCCGCCGCGCGATTGGCTGCAATGATCCGGGACATGGGTGACGCCTCAAAGACATATCCTTTGGGCTATATGACCTTTGCGACGTCATCGACAATGTAAATCAAACGATATTCACATAAATAGAATGTTTTATTGGCAGAACAGGGCGCCCCAGCCCAAGACTCGGCCCGAAATCAATTATGCGCAGGAGTTGGAGCGGGTGAGGGGAATCGAACCCCCGTCGTAAGCTTGGGAAGCTTCTGCTCTACCATTGAGCTACACCCGCGCGTCCGGGCGGTTTTCTAACATGAAATGCGTAGCCCGTGCAGCAGGTCCACAGCGGAATTGGTTGTTCCACGGGCCTAAGCGCCCTATGTAACGGCGCAACAAGCGGGCGCAGCCCGTCCCTTTTTCTCCTTTCAGGGAGCAGAACATGGCCCAGGCCCAGACCGGCACGGTCACCCTTGGCGAGCGCGAAACCGTCGAGCAGGTCGAGGAAGGCACCGACCTCGCGCCGAAATTCGACGAGAACGGCTTGCTGCCGGTCGTCACCACCGACGCCGATTCGGGCGAGGTGCTGATGCTTGGCTACATGAACGAGACCGCGCTCAAGAATACCATCACGACCGGCGAGGCGTGGTATTTCAGCCGGAGCCGCCAGGTGCTGTGGCACAAGGGCGCGACCAGCGGCCTCGTTCAGAAGGTCGTCGAGATGCGCATTGACGACGATCAGGATGCAGTGTGGCTGCGCGTACGCGTCGAAGGCGATGCGAGCTGCCACGTCGGCTACCGCTCCTGCTTCTATCGCTCGGTGCCAGCTGGTGATGCAAAGGGCGGCAGGATCGCGCTGCGCTTCGAGGAGCAGACCAAGGTCTTCGACCCGAAGATCGTTTATGGCGACGCGCCCAACCCGACAAAGCTGTAAGATCCAACCCGCCGCTTGACCCATTCGGGCGGCGGGACTAAGAGTGACGTCCGTGGTGATTTGAGCCGACCGGCTTGCGGCCACGTTAAACAAACTGCTTAAAAGGTCGGGAGCGCTATACCCCCGACTTTTTCAGGTCGGGGTTTTTGCATGTCAGAGGAAGAGCGATGGCGGACCTGGGAAAGAAGAAGGATCACGCGGGCTGGAAGCGTCAGACGCTGGCGGTGCGCGGCGGGCAAATGCGCTCGAACTTCCAGGAGACGAGCGAAGCGCTGTTCCTGACCTCGGGCTATGTCTACGACGACCCGGAACAGGCGGAAGCCCGCTTCAAGGGCGAAGACAACGGCTTCCAGTATTCGCGCTTCGGCAACCCCACCGTCGCCATGTTCGAAGAGCGCATGGCCCTGCTCGAGGGTGCGGAAAAGGCCATGGCCACTGCCACCGGTATGGCCGCAGTGAACGCGGCACTGATGTGCCAGCTCAAGGCTGGCGACCATGTCGTCGCGGCACGTGCGCTGTTTGGCTCTTGCCGCTACATCGTCGATGAAATCCTGCCGCGCTTTGGCGTCGACGTGACGTTGGTCGACGGCACCGACATCGCGCAGTGGAAGAAGGCCGTGCGCAAGGGCACGGTCTGCGCCTTCCTGGAAACACCATCCAACCCGATGCTGGAAATCATCGACTTGCGCGCGGTGTCCGAAGTGATCCACAGCGTCGGCGCACGGCTTGTCATCGACAACGCCTTTGCCACGCCGTCGCTGCAGCGCGCCATCTCACTGGGCGCCGATGTCGTTGTCTATTCTGCCACCAAGCATATCGACGGCCAGGGACGCTGTCTGGGCGGCGCCGTACTGGGCAGCAAGGATTTCATCGAGAACACGCTGAAGCCTTTCATCCGCAACACCGGCCCGTCGATCTCGCCCTTCAATGCCTGGGTGATGCTGAAGGGGCTGGAGACGCTCGACCTGCGCATCGAACGGCATTGCCGGTCCGCCCAGACGGTTGCGGAATTCCTGGCGACGCACAAAAAGGTGACGCGGACATTGTATCCCGGCCTGCCCTCGCACCCCGGCCATGCTATCGCCATGGGCCAGATGGAAGCCGGCGGCGGCATGATCACCTTCGACGTGAAGGGGGCGAAGGCCGAAACCTTTGCCTTCCTGCGCGCGCTGAAACTGGTCGATATCTCCAACAATCTGGGCGATTCAAAGAGCCTGATCACCCATCCCGCCACCACGACGCATCAGCGCCTGCCCGAAGCAGAGCGCAACTATCTGGGAATTTTCCCCGGAACCGTGCGGATCTCCGTGGGTCTCGAGGATGTCGACGACATCCTGCAGGACCTGGACCAGGCACTGGCGAAAGCCTGAGTCCGGCTGGACAAGGCCCGGCGGGCAGCCGATATACTGCGCCAGGTCCAGCACGGACCGGGGCAGAGTCATGTACGAGCGCGTCACTAACGGCATCCAGATCACCGTCAAGCCCTTCTATCTGGAAGATCAGTCGACGCCCGACCAGAACCACTTTGTGTGGGCCTATTGGGTGAAGATCGAGAATCAGGGCGGGGAACGGGTGCAGCTCCTCAACCGGCACTGGCGCATCACCGATGCGAATGGCCGGGTGAAGGAAGTGAAGGGGCCCGGCGTGGTCGGCGAACAACCGGTGCTGCGCCCAGGCGAAGCTTTTGAGTACACCAGCGGCACGCCACTGACGACGCCGTCGGGAATCATGGTCGGCACCTATGAGATGAAGGGCGACAGCGGCGACACCTTCGCCGTCGATATCCCGGCTTTCTCGCTCGACAGCCCCTACGAACGCTCGACGCTTAACTAGCGTCGACCCGCTATAGTGCGGGCATGGCATCGCTCTTGCCCCAATCGCTTCGCCTGATCGAGACACTGATCGGTTTCGACACGACGAGCCGCCTGTCCAATCTCGCGCTGATCGACTTTGTCGCCGACTATCTGCGCGAACACGGCGTCGCCGCGCACAAGATCTTCGACGCCAGCGGCAAGAAGGCCAACCTCTACGCCAGCATTGGACCGGAAGTGCCCGGCGGCATCGTGCTGTCGGGCCATACCGATGTCGTGCCGGTGGATGGCCAGGACTGGGCGACGCCGCCCTTCACCGCCACGACGCAGGCTGGCCGTATCCATGGCCGCGGCACGGCCGACATGAAAAGCTTCATCGCCGTCGTGCTGGCCATGGTGCCGACGATGCTTGCGCGCCCGCTGCGCGTGCCGGTGCATTTCGCCTTCTCCTATGACGAGGAGGTGGGCTGCCTGGGCGTCCATGGCCTGCTGGCGTTGATGAAGTCGGGCATACCGCACCCGCGCGCCGTCATCGTGGGCGAGCCGACAATGATGCGCGTGGTCAACGCGCACAAGGGCATCAACACCTTTCGCACCACGGTCACGGGGCTCGAAGCGCATTCCAGCGCCACGCATCACGGTGTCAATGCCATCCAGTATGCGGCGGAGATCATCGCCTTCCTGACACAGCTTGGCGACGAAATGCGAGCCAAGGGTGGATCGCCACGCTTCGACCCGCCCTACACCACCGTGCATGTCGGCACGATCCAGGGCGGCACCGTGCTGAACATTATCCCCCGCGACTGCCGCTTCGTCTGGGAGTTTCGTGGCGTGCCCGGCCAGGATGAGCAGGAAATCCCGGCGCGTCTGGAGGAGTTCGTGCAACGCCGGATCCTGCCCCGCATGCACGCTGTCTCGCGTGACACCGGTGTGCGCACGGAAACCCTCGCGCGCGTGGCACCGCTGCTGCCGACCGATGGATCTCCCGCCGAAACCCTGGTCATGGCGCTCGCCGAAACCAATGAAACGCACACCGTGGCTTTTGGCACCGAAGCCGGTTTCTTTCAGGAGATCGGCATTCCGGCGGTGATCTGCGGCCCGGGCGACATCGCCCAGGCGCATCGGCCTGACGAGTTCATCGCCTTGAGCCAGGTTGCAGCCTGCGAAGCCTTCCTGCACCGGCTGATTGATCACATAGCAGCCTAGCGCCGTCGCGCCAGCGCCCGTTCGAACTGGTCGTTCATGCCGGCGATGGCCTGGCTGATCAGGCGGTCGAGCGCCCTTTCCTGTTCCACGGCATTTGCATCCTCGCCCAGCACCACGACACCGCCGCCGCGCCCGACCACCACGCCGCGCGGTGCATTCTGGTCCGAGAGAATCTGAATCTCGGCTTCGATTTCGGCCTGGTAGCGCAGCGCGCGGGACACCATGCCTTCATCGCGCCCGGTTGGACCGCCATAGGGCCGTTCCCGGATATCCGCGCGCTTCACGATGAAACGGGCGACGCCATTCCCACCCGCCGACGCCTGCAGCCGGTCCTGGGCCCAGAGATAGGCCGCATCCGCGAGCGGCCCGCCATCGACATTGCCGCGGTCGATCTCGACCGTGCGTGTCTGCAGCACCAGCGGACCGAGATGGAGGTAGCCCGCCTCGGGCGATGCCGGCGCGCGGGACGGCGCGCCCGCGCAGGCAGCCAGCATCAGCCCGGCGGCCACCAGCATCGCGAACGCGCGCATCAACTAGCGCCGGTAGTTGCGCAGGAAGGAAGCGATGTTGCCGTCGAGCTGGGCGTTGAGGTCGCTCATCAGACCTGTGACGAGGTCGATGAAGAGCTTGTCCTTGTCATAGACCGACGCCGTTTCCGAAATCGTCCGCGAACGCGCGGCGCCTGCTTCGGCAAAGGCGTCGGTGAAACCACGGTCATTCTTGATTTCGATCCTCATAT
>CAXNFA010000030.1:0-8916 GCA_964201105.1 Alphaproteobacteria bacterium
AAAACCCTGATGTATTGCTCCGTGGCGAAAAGATGGAGTTCCATCGTACCAACCTTGCGCGCGACCAGCTTCGGCTCGGTCGGGCGGGCAAAGCGGATGGCAATGTCTGCTTCGCGCATGCCAAGATCGACGACGCGATCCTTCACCAGCGTCTCGATCATGATATGCGGGTGCTCGCGCTGGAATTCGACCAGCTTTGGCGGCAGCCAGAGCGTCGCCAGACCTTCGGTCAGCGAGATTCGCACAACGCCGTGCAGGTCGGAGTCGGCACCGGCCAGTTGACGCTCGATGCCGGCGGCCGACGCTTCCATGTCGGCGGCCTGGCTGAAGATCAGCTTGCCGGCCGGAGAAAGCCGCATGCCGCGGCTGTGCCGGTCGAAGAGCTTGGAGCCCAGGCGGCGCTCCAGCTCCTGAATCCGGCGGCCAACCGTCGACTGGTTGGTGTTGAGCAGGCGACCGGCCTCCGAGAAGCTCCCGGAACGCGCCACAGCCAGGAAGAACTGGACGTCTCCCCAGTCGCGCAATTCGCCTGGTCTGCGTTTTTGCATGAGCTACACGCGGTTTTTCCGAGTTCGCAACGAACCGGCGCCTGAGTACGGTTTTTGCATCTTAGCGCAAGTTGCCCCTTCAAACGGCATCAATTGAGGAGAGGAAACCTCGTTGCCGCATCGCGCCCGTTCGCCGTGGAAAGCCTATTTTCGTAGCACTTCCACACACTTAGCCCTGACTATGGGGGTGTTGATGTTTGCCGCCTATGCGGTGGGCTTCGACGCATGGGACAACGCGGCACTTATTGCCGTGACCGCCTTCATCGGCCTTGCACTACCCAGCTACTCCCGCCTGAGCAATCGGATCGAGCAGCGGGCGAACCATGCCTTTGCGCTGGTCACGGTCGGCCGCCTCGCCCGCTTCGTCCCGCAATTCCTTTTCAACCTGGCCGCCTTTCTCATCATCCAGTGGGGCGGCGTGTTCGGCCCGGCCGACCTCGGCCAGGTGGGCGGCATCCTCGGGGCGGCGGCGCTGACCACGGCCGCCTCGCAGGGCGCCCAGTACATCGCCATCGCGCTGTTCAACCGCAACATCGGCGACATCAACCGCAACGTGCTGCTGGCGCTGTCGCTTAACATTGTCGTAACCGCGCTCGCGCTGGCCGGGCTTGAGATCGTGCGCGAGATATTCATCGTCGGCGGCATCGCGCTCGCGTTGTTCGTCTTCGGCGGCGGCTTGCTGTCGGACCTGCGCGGCCGCTTCTTCCCGCGCCGCGGCGTCGCCGTCTTCTTCGGCACCTTCAACCCCTTCCACAAGACGCATCTGGCGCTGGTGCGGCGGGCGCTGGAGGAACGCGGCGTCGAACGCGTCATCATCCATCCGACCCTGGTGCCGAAGGGCCACCGCCGCGCGCTCGACCGCGGCGAACTGGTCGTAGACCGCATCGAGAACGGGATGCAGGTCTACGAGAAGACCGACCGCGCGGACCCCTATATCGACTATTTCCCGACCGGCCGCCGCTTCTTCGCCCCCGAGACCCGGGCGCATCTCATGCGCCTCGCGATCGAGGAAGCGGGCCTTGGCGACAAGGTCGAGATCGCCTTCTGGCCCGAGATCTATGACCGTCACGGTTTCCACGGCGTCCTGCGCGAAGTGCGCCGCCGCTATCCCGGCCGGCCGCTGCACGGCCTGCATGGCAGCGACACCGGCGGCATGATGGTGCGCGCCATCATGGACGAATGCGGCTGGATTTACCCGATGGCAATCCTTCGCCGCGACAATGTTTCCGCCACCGCGATTCGCGGCGGCGCACAGGGCATGACGCCCGCCTCGATCACCACGGCCTTGGCCCAACTGCAGTCGGGCACCACGAACATCGTTGTCAACGAAAGGAAGTTCCGCAATGAGCAAGGCGTCCTCTTACCGGCGTAGTCCGCCGCGCAACGATGTGACCGTGAAGGTCGCCTCGTCGATCGAGGAAATGATGCAGGCGTTTGCGATTCGCTCGGCCGTGTTCATGGCCGATCAGAATTGCCCGTATGCCGAAGAATTCGACGGCAACGATTTCACGGCCACGCATATCGTCGCCTATGAAGGCGAGGAGCCGGCGGCCTGCATGCGCATCCGCTATTTCGGCGACTTCGCCAAGCTCGAGCGATTCGCCGTGCGCCGCGAATATCGCAGCATGCCAATCATCAACGCCCTCGCCCACTTCTCGATCGATCTGTGCCGGCAGAAGGGCTACACGAAGATGCACGCCCATGCCCAGAAGCGCCTCGTCAACCTGTGGGGCCGCTTCGGCTTCCGGCCCGAGGGCGAGATGTTCCATTTCTCCGACCATGAATACGTGACAATCGTTGCGAATTTTGACCGCCTGGACGACGCCCTCGGCATCGACAGCGATCCGATGCTGCTGGTGCGGCCTGAAGGCAAGTGGGACCAGCCGGGCATCCTGGACTTTTCGCAGCAACGAGCCCCGACCAACCCGCTGGGAGGTGTGTAATGGGTGCCATCGATCTTCGCGAGCGCAGCATGATGCTGGAAACGCCGCTTCTCATCGCCATCGACATCCAGCGCGAATACATCACCCCGGGCAGGCCTTATTGCCTGAACGGCGTCGATGAAAGCCTGGAAAATTGCCGCGACATCCTTGCCCATGCGCGGGCACGGCGCTGGCAGATCGCCCATGTCCGCCACGTCCAGCCGGGCCCGCTGTTCAATGAGAACCACGCGGCGACCCAGTTCGTGAAGGGCTTCGAGCCGCTGCCGCACGAGTATCTGTTCACCAAGAACAACTTCTCGGCCTATTCCAACACCGGCTTCGCGCGCTTCATGGAGCATTCGCGGCCGGAGCAGGTCTACATCATCGGCTACAACTCGCTGATGTGCTGCCTGTCGACCATCATCGAGGGCTATCACCGCGGCCACGAGCTGACCTTCGTCAAGGACGCCTCGCTCGCCCGCGCGACGCCGGCGGCCAACGAGGCGGACGCCCATGTCCACGCCACCCACATCATCTCCTTCTACGCCAACGTGATGGCGGCGGACGAAGTGATGGGCGATGTGACGGCCGGCTACGCCTTCGAGCGGGCAGAACAGCCCTCGCTCAGCAACTGACGGCTTTCCCGATGTGAGCCTTGGGGCGCCGGATCGTTCCGGCGCCCCTTTCTTTGCCAAATCGGGCGGAATTGAGCGGGATTTCGGCCGGATCGGCCCCCGGTCCCTACCCCGCCACCGCTTGCCGAAGCGGCCGGGATATGCTCTTTGCCGTTGGTTTCAGTGGTCAGGGACGCATTCATGGACGGTCAGACCGGCGCAAAAGGCGGGGCGGATGCCCTGGGCGCGCTGCTGCAGGCGACTGCCGGTGGCGACCGTCAGGCCTTTGCCCGTCTCTATGACCAGACCGCCCCGCAACTCTTTGGTATGGCCCTGGGTATATTGAAGAGACGCGACTGGGCGGAGGAGGCCCTGCAGGATGCCTATACCCGGATCTGGCGCTCGGCCCACCGCTATGACGCGGCCAAGGGCACGGGTATCAGCTGGGTGGTGACGATCGCCCGCAACACGGCACTGTCGACCTTGATGCGGCGGCCGCGCGACGAGTTCGCCGGCAATGCCGACGACATGGCGCAGATGCCGAGCGGCGATTACGACCCGATGCAACGCGCCATGCAGTTGAGCGACGCACGCCAGATTTCCGGCTGCCTTGAGGAACTGGATGGCGACCAGAAGCGGTCGATCCTCCTCATCTATTACGAGGGGCTGACGCAGAAGGAAGTGGCGGATCGCCTGAGCAAGCCGATCGGAACCGTGAAAAGCTGGGTCCGGCGCGGCCTGATCCGCCTGAAGGGATGCCTGGACAGTGCGAGCGCTTGACGCCGAAACCCGCAGCCAGCTGGCTGCCGAATACGCCCTGGGCACCTTGCGTGGCCCGGCGCGGTCACGTGTCGAGCGGCTGCTCGAGACGGACGGGACTTTGCGCGCCGAGGTCGATGCGTGGAATGCGCGCCTTGCCCCGCTGGCCGGCGCGGTGAAGCCGGTGGAACCCCCCGCCCGCGTTTGGCTGGCGGTCGAACGCGTGATTGCGCCGCCGCGCCCGGTCCCTGCACCGGTTGCCGTCCCGCCAACCCGCCGCCCGGGCCTGTGGCAGAGCCTGGGCTTCTGGCGCGGATTTGGCCTGGCCACCGCCGGCCTTGCCGCCGCGCTGGTCGCCGTCATGGTGTGGCCGTCGCCCGCGCCTTTGCCCTTCCAGCCGACGCATGTCGCCATTCTCGCCGACGAGGCGAAGCAGCCGGTGCTGCTGGTGCGCGCCGACGCAGCGCTTGCCGAAGTGTCGGTGGAGCCACTGCGCCGCGGCCCCGCGCCCGCTGGCAAGTCATATGAACTGTGGCTGCTGCGCGCGAACAACCAGCCACCGCTGTCGATTGGCCTGGTACAGGGCACGGCGACGCAGCTGATCGCGCTCGACCGCTTCGCGGCCGAAAGTGTGCGCAGCGCGACCGGTGCCGCGATCAGCCTGGAGCCGCAGGGCGGTTCGCCAAGCGGCGCGCCGACCGGGCCGGTTCTCTTCGTCGGCGGCATCGTCACCGCGCAGAACTGACCTTCAAGAACGCTAACGCGCTCGTGAAAGCGCTCCCCCTGTTTTGAGGGAGCGACGGCGCATCCCGGCTTGCGATCGACGGGTATTCCCCACAAGAAGCACGGAGCAACCGTGCAACCTGGGAAGACCCGCATGACCGAGCAAATTTATCCTGCATTTTCGACTTCGCTGACGCGCCGTGGCCTTGTGCGCGCCGCCGGCACCGCGACCCTGTCCGCCACGGCAATCGCACTGCTCGCCGGCTGCGAATCGATGGCGATGGCGGAGGGCGGCGCGAAGTCGTCGGACTTCGACATCCTCAATGGCGCTTTGGCCGCCGAGAACCAGGCGATGGCGGCCTATCAGCTCGCCCTCGACTCGCGCCTGCTCGCGCCGGGTTTCCGCAGCGTGGCGCAAGCCTTCCAGGCCGATCATGGCGAACATGCCAAGGCGCTGCGTGACACCATCGGCAAGCTGGGCGGCACGCCCGCGGCCGCGAAGACCGCCTATGACTTTCCCGTCAACGATCTGAAGACGCAGACCGACGTGCTGCGCTTCGCCGCCGAGCTGGAGCGCGGCGCGGTCGCCGCCTATCTCGCCGCCGTGCCGGCGTTCCAGAACCGCGACATCGCGAAGGCCGCCGCGAGCATCCTTGGCGCCGAGGCCCAGCATCTCGCCGTGCTGCGCGGCGCGCTGGGCGAGAACCCGGTGCCAAGCGCCTTCGTGTCATGAGCAAGTTTGTGCCCCGCTTCGGGGCCCCGGCGGCCTGATCCCTTACCCGCCGGCATATCGGGCGATTCCCCTATCGCGTCGCTGGGCCTTCAAAAGCCTGTCTCCGGTATGCCGACGGGTTCCCCCGCCCGCCCTTGACGGTGGGGACGGATCAGGCGCCGGTTTTTCTCCCCGCAATTCCTGTTTCCTGGGCGGCCTACCACCGCTTGCCACTCAGCGTGCGGGCCGGCCACGTCGAAGCTGGCGCAGATCCGAAAGGCCCCTGCCCTATACCGGCAGTGTAAAACCCTTCTCGCGAAACAGACGCAGGCAGGCATCCGCGACAGCCTCGTCGTAGAGTTTTCCCCGGTTCTTCTCGATTTCTTCCAGGGCGATACCCACGCCAAGGCCGGCCCGGTAGGGGCGGAACGAGGCCATCGATTCTATAACGTCGGCCACGGCGACGATGCGGGCTTCCAGCAGGATTTCTTCGCCCTTGAGCCCACGCGGATAGCCACTGCCATCCATCCGCTCATGATGCTGCCGCGCGATCTCGGCCACTGGCCAAGGCGCCTGCACATGGCGTAGCACCTCGTAGCCCATGGCGGCGTGGGTCTTGATCAGGGCGAATTCCTGCTCGCTCAGGCGAGTCGGTTTGGTCAGCAGTTCCGAGGGGATAGCGATCTTCCCGATGTCGTGCAGTGCCGAGGCAACGGAAAGGCCCCGTTGTACGTCCTCGGACAGGCCTATCTCGGCGGCGATGCCCACTGCGATACGCCCAACCCGGCCCTGATGACCGGCCGTATAGGGGTCGCGCAGCTCGCCCATCGCTGAGATGGAGTCGACCGTGCTGCCAAACATTTTTTCGATGCGACTGAGATATTCCCTGCTTTCCGCCTCGCGCCGTCGCCGCCCGGAGATATCGCGGACGAAGCATTGAATGTAGGTTCTGCCCTGGACTTCGATGGCGCGCGCACTGACTTCCACCGGAAATGTCGACCCGTCGCTGCGCCGGTGCTCATCCTCGTACTGCACACCCTCCAGGGTGTTGGCCGCCGCCCACGGAGACTTATCCCGTTCCGACTCAACTCCCGCGCGCAAGCTTTCGAAATTGATCTTGAGAAGATCTTCCTCTTGCCGGCGATAAGCCGCCTCGGCGGCATGATTGGCCTGGAATATTGCGCCGCGGTCATCGAGGAGGAGGATACTGTCGCGCGCATTCTGCATCAGGGTATTGACGTGGCGGTTCAACGCCAGGCGTTCTTCTTGATGATGTCCGATGGCATCCAGCATCGCGTTGAACTGGTGGGACACCAACTTCACCTCGCGCGGACCGTAAAGGGCGGCCCGCGCGCCGAAGTTGCGGCCAGCCACGGCCTGGGAGACGGGGGCCAATCCCCGGAGGGATCGGGACACGCCACTCGATATCCGCCAGGCGAGAAATGCCAGCAGGGCCGAACCCAGGACGACGGCGAGAATGGTATTCCGCAGCGTCCCGCGATAGGGGCCGAGAACCTCGTCCTCGGGGTATGCCACCTCAATCCGCCACGGCGCCCGCTCGGTCAGCGCGAAAGACCCGATCTGCGCGACGCCCTCGATGTTCTGGCCGCGAAACCTTCCCTGGGTTTCGCCTGAAAGCTGCACTGGCGATCCGGCCGGAGGCGCCCTGCCGACCCATCTGTCAAACTCCTCGGACCGCAAGGCAACCTTGCCGCTGGCATCCTGGATCGACACCTGGAGGTTCTGCGGCAAATCAAAGAATACACGGACGTTGAACTCTCGCAGGTCCAAACGAGCCGAGAGAAAGGCAAATACCGCCCCCTCGCGATCGCGGAGGGGATAGATCATTGCCGAGAACCAGGTTCCCGTTGCGTCATCACGCATCACGTTGTTGACCAGTGCGGTGCGACCGCCGGTGATCTCACGCGGCAACGCGCCGCCCGCGGCGACGACGCGCAGCAGCGAATCGAATTCCGGCGCCAGGCGGTCGTCGACGCGATTCAGGGTGCTGCAGAGCACGCGGCCATCGAGCAGCCGGAAGGTGATTCCGGTGATATCGGTCCTGATATTGTCATAACTCACCGCCGCGGGTGGGCAGTGGCCCGCGCGTAGATCGGCCTCATTGATGTTCGTGGCCACCTCGCGAAAGGTTGACTCGTGATCGCGCCACATGCCATCGAGATCATGGTGGACCGCTTCAAGGACTATCGCAGTGCGGCTGTAGGCGCGATCCAGGGCAGTGTCCCACTGCCGCTGCAGAAACAGCACCGACGCGACGAGGCCGGGGCCAAAGATGACGACTAACAGCAGCACAAGCTGCCTGCTGATCGGCCACTGTTGAATCTGCAGCACGTGTTGCTCCGCGATGAAACGTCAGCAAAAGGTAATCGCGTGCAGATGACTATCTGCGGGAAACAGGAGGGACTAATGAGCAAAATGTCTGGCCGCGCCAGAAGTCCATTTCACGCCACCGCCGCGGACGCAAAATCTTGCTGTCTGTGTGACCTGGTCGATCAGGACCGCAATAGAGTTGCACGACGCCGCCGTACCCCCGGGATTCCAGAAGCCTTGTTCGCAGGCTGGGGTTGAATCAGACGTCGGCCGGCCAGGTCTTCTCACCGCCTGGAGTGATGACAAGCGCAGCCGCGACAAGATCGTCGAGCAGCGCAAGCGTGCCCTGGCCCGACGCGCCAAACGGGTCGAGCACCGGGCGCTCGAAATACTTCAGCAGCAGCGACGGGTTGACCCTCGCCATGTTGACCGCGCCCATCGTCCAACCACCAAAGCGGCGCTGGGCAATTTCCTCGTAGACAAGCAGGCGGACATTGGTGTGGCGGTCGTCGCGCACCAGCGCAATGAAGAGGTCGCACACCGCATCGCGCCCGCCCTCGATCACCTGGATGAAGGTCTCGTCGAAATGGCACAGCATGCCGGTAATGCCAAGCCGCGGGTTGTTGCGGCGGGACTGATCGAGGATCGAATCGATCACCGGCTTCGACAGCGGCGCGGCGGCGCGGCTGGCATAGAGGCATCGGACGAGCATGGCCGCCTCAATCCTTCAGGTTGATGAGGGAGAGAAATTCTCGTCGCAGCGCTGAATCGCGCAGGAAGGAGCCGCGCATCACGCTGTTGATCATGCGCGTGTCGGCATCCTTGACGCCGCGCCAATGCATGCAGAAATGGTCAGCCTCCATCACCACCGCAAGGCCGTCGGGCGAAACCTTGTCCATCAGCAGCTCGGCCATCTGGGTGATGGCTTCTTCCTGGATCTGCGGCCGGCTCATGATCCATTCGGCGAGGCGCGAATATTTCGACAGGCCGATCAGGTTGGAATGCTCGTTGGGCATGAGGCCGACCCAGAGCCGGCCGATGATCGGGCAGAAGTGGTGGCTGCAGGCGCTGCGCACGGTGATCGGCCCGACGATCATCAACTCGTTGAGCCGCGCCGCGTTGGGAAATTCGGTGACCGGCGGCACCGGCGCATAGCGGCCGCGAAACACCTCGGTCAGGTACATCTTGGCGACGCGGCGCGCGGTGTCCTGCGTGTTGTGGTCGCTGTCGGTGTCGATGACGAGGCTCTGCAGCACGCCTTTCATCTTGCCGGCGACCTCGTCGAGCAAGGCCTCGAGCTCCCCGGG
>CAXNFA010000031.1:0-8900 GCA_964201105.1 Alphaproteobacteria bacterium
CGCCCATTCTGATCCTTCTCAGGCCCCGTCGTCATCACCACGGTGTGTAGACTCGACAGACCAAAGGCGAAAAATCATGATTCTGTCCCGTCGCATGATTCTGGCCGTTGCCCTGATGGCGGCTTTCCGGCCGGCGTCCGCGCAATCGATGCCCCTTGTAGACGCTGCGGCGGCGGGCGATCTCGCCAGCGTCATCCGTCTGCTGGGCGAAGGCGTTGCGGTCGACAACCGGGATACGCGCGGACGCACGCCGTTGCTGGCCGCCACGCAGGCGAACCATGTGTCGATTGCCCGCGCCCTGATCGCCGCTGGCGCCGACGTGAATGCGAAAGACGCCATTGAGGACAGCCCCTTCCTTTATGCCGGCGCGGAGGGCCGGCTGGAAATCCTGCAGCTGACGCTGGCGCAGGCCGACCTGAAAAGCGTCAACCGCTTTGGCGGCACGGCGCTGATCCCGGCCGCGCATCACGGCCATGTTGAAACCGTGCGCGTGCTGCTCGACACGGCGATCGACATCGATCACGTCAACCGGCTGGGCTGGACGGCGTTGCTGGAGGCGGTGATCCTGGGCGATGGCGGACCGCGCCACGCCGAGATCGTGCGTCTGCTGGTCGCTCGCGGCGCCCGCATCGATCTTACCGACCGCGACGGCGTGACGCCGCTGCAGCATGCCGAGCGGCGCGGCCAGACGGCGGTGGTGGCGATCCTGCAGACGGCAAAGAGTCGCTAGAGCGCCTGCGCTACTTCACGCCGTCGACGATCCGGTAATTTCCGGCCCGGTGCGTCGGCGCGTCACTGTTGATGTCGAGACCGGTGTGGTTGGGAGCGAAGCGCGAATGCGCGCCTTCTTTCACCCTGGCCGCGTCGAAGCCGCCCTTGCACATCACATCCGTCAGGTTCATGTCGTGCGGCGTGCCGATGAAGGGATCGGCATTGTAATCGTGCGCCAGTCGCTGGGCCTGCTGCGCTCTCTCGAAAGACGGCGCCACGTCCTTTTCAAAGACATGGCGCCGTCCCTTCGAGAAAGCGAGGAGCGGTCTGGTTTCCTACTTGCGGAAGGCGAAATAGCGGTTCTGCGGGCCGCCCTGCTTCGCCTTCTTGCGGTCGAAGCCGACGCGTTCCGCCACCGCGCGACGGTCGGTGTCGATCCAGCCGTTGATGAAGGGCTCGGCCGCGTTGTGCGTCATCCAGTCGAAGAAGAAGCTGGTCGTCTCTTCCATCCCGGTGCGGTCCGGAATGTCGTCGAGGAACATGACGCCGCCCGGCTTCAGCAGGCGATAGCCTTCGCGGAAGATGTTTTCCACGCCCGTGCGCGAGGTTTCGTGGAACAGCAGATGCGAGAAGATGAGGTCGAAGGTGCCGTCCTTGAAGCGCGTCTTCTCGGCATCCTGCTGGCTGAAATGCACCTTCTTGCCCAGCGCCTCGGCGCGGGCATGGCCATAGCGCAGCACCGGCGCGCCGACATCGATGGCGTGGATCTCGGCGCCGGGGAAGGCGTCGCAATAGGGCAGCGTGCTCTGGCCGATGGTGCAGCCGACGTCGAGGATCATCTTCGGCTTCAGGTCGGGGAACTGTTCCTTGATCCAGCTGGCCGACGCGACGCCGGGCAGGTCGCCCCATTCGCCACGGTCGGGCTCGCCCATCGTGTAGACGCGGTCCCACAGCGCGCCGGCGAAGACGTCGTCATGCTCGGTCACATCGACATGGTAGCCGCCGGGCTGAACATGGATCTCGATCTCGCTGTTGTAGCGCGGCGTCACCACCGTCGGATCGAGCTCGAGCGAGCCCAGCTTCTGGTTGGAGTCGCGATAGCGCCGCGCCTTGTCGATCAGCCGTCCGAGGTCGCGTTCGATGGCGAGGCCCGCGGCGTCCCATTGCGCTTCCCAGGTCGAGCGGCGCAGCGATGACCACATCTGGATCTGCGGGTCGCTCTGCATGGCGCGGCGCAACTCGGGGATCGTGGCGGCGCGTCCCGCCTTCTTCAATTGCGGTTCGACCTTCTTCTTGTAGACGGCCGGGATGACCGGCTCGACCGTCTTGCGGATTTGCTGGCGCAGCGTCCAGACAAAGGTCTGGCGGGCCATCTCGTCGTGGTTCGGTTCCGGCATCATCGGATGCCAGCGCTGGCCGGCGCGCAAGGGGGCTTCAGTCATGACGGTCTCTCCGTGGATACAATTGGCTGGTATGCAGTCTGGAACCGGAACGGCCCCGGCGTAAACCCCCTGAATTCTCCTGGTTCTCGCCACAGGGGCGCTCGGGCATGGCAGTGGGGGCGCTTCGCGGCGCCCGCAGAAGAGAAAACGGTATACTGTTCGGCCCGTCGGCCTATTCTGTCGGGCCATCGGGGTCGCTCAAGAACCAGCGGGGAGGAGACCATGAGGAACCCAGCCACCGCGCGCCGCACGGCGCGCCTGACCAGGCGCCGGCCATCTTCCTGCATGAGGTCCGGCTGTATGACGCGGTCGGACCCAAGGTGCGCAACTACAATCCGGTCAACATGATCGTGAACTATCACGAGATCGACCTCGCGAACTGATCGTTCCATCCTTGAGTGTGCGGGGCCGGGCGGAGCAATTCCGTGACGGCCCCGCTTCCTTTCTGAACGGGCCCACTGCTTTCTAGACGGGGAAGTCCATGCGTTTCGGTTACATGCACCTGATGCCCTATGACGCGCTGAGCGACAGCGGCGAAGACTGGCCGGTGGCCAACCGCCGCTTCGACCCGGCGACGGGCGCGGATCTCTACGACACCTATATCGACAACATGGCGTTCGCCGAGACCTGTGGGCTGGACTGGGTGGGCTGCAACGAGCACCACATGAGTCCCTATGGCATGATGGCCAATCCCAACATCATCGCCTCGGCCTTGATCCAGCGCACCAAGACAACCGAGATCGCGGTGCTTGGCAGCCTGGTGCCGCTGCTGAATCCGATTCGCGTGGCCGAGGAATTCGCCATGCTCGACGTGATGAGCCGCGGCCGCCTGATCGCCGGCCTGCTGCGTGGCATCCCGCATGAATATGTCGCCTACAACACCGCGCCCGACGAATCGCGCGCGCGCCTGGAAGAAGCGATCAACCTGATCAAGAAATGCTGGACCGCCGAAGAGCCATTCGGCTGGGAAGGCGAATATTATCAGTTCCGCGCCGTGTCGATCTGGCCGCGGCCCTACCGCAAGCCGCACCCGCGCATCCTGATGTCGGGCAGCAGCGAGGAGTCCGCCGTCTCCTGCGCCCGCCACCACGCCATCCTTGGCCTTGTCACGCTGGGCGATGTCGACCAGGCGCGGCACCTGATCAAGGTCTACAAGGACGCCGCGAAATCCTATGGCTGGGAGCCGACGCCCGACGACATCCTGGTCGGCCTGTCCTGCTCGATCGACGACGATGTCGACCTCGCCAAGGCGCGCATCACCGAGGGACGCAAATATCTCGGCAGCGTGCTGGGCGGCGGCATCCGCACGGCGCAGAAGCTGGTGGTGCAGAAGACGCGCTATTTCGACGAGGCCAAGCGCGAGAAATGGGTCGATGCGCCGAAGCAGGCGCTGGCCCAGACCATCGACGACCTGATCGACCGCCATCTCATCCTGTGCGGCACGTCGCAGATGGTGGTGAAGCAGATCAAGGACCTGCATGCCGCCATCGGCCATGGCCGCATGAACCTGAATTTCAAGGTCGGCAACGTGCCCAACGCCGACACCTTCCGCGGGCTCGAGGCGCTGGGGAGGGACGTGCTGCCGCACGTGCGTAACCTCTAGGAACGGGCGCGCGCAGTGGGCCGTTTGTTCGCCATGCTGCGCGCCCTTCCCCTTCTGCTGACGGCATCCCTGCTGGCCGCCTGTGCCGCGGCCGAACCGTCGCCTGGCGGCAGCGACATCATCGACCAGCCACTTTTCACCGCGCGCGGACAGGAGCCGGGCTGGCTCCTCACCATCGGCAGCGACCGGCTGGTTTTCTTGGCGAACTATGGCCAGCAGCGCATCAGTCTGCCACTGCCGCAGCGCCAGCCCTTGCCCAACGGTTACCGCTATGCCGCCGCAAGCGAGGCCAACCGCCTGCGCGTCGACGTGGTCGCGACGCTGTGCCAGGACACGATGAGCGGCATGCCCTATCCCGCCATGGTGACGATTGACCTCGACAGCCAGCGGCTCGACGGCTGCGGTGGCGCGCCGGAGGCGCTGCTGCAGGGCGAGGCCTGGACGGTGGAGTGGATCGGCGATAGCGCCGTGCTGGACGGCGCGCGCCCCACGCTCACCTTCGGCACCGATGGCCGCGTCAGCGGCAATGCCTCCTGCAACAGCTTCGGCGCCGGCTATCGCCTGACCGGCGAGGGCCTCAGCTTCACGCCCATCGTCGCCACCAGGCGCGCCTGCGTGGACGCAAATCGCATGCAGCAGGAAAGCGCCTTCCTTGACCAGCTCGGCCGCAGCACCCGCTTCGACATCCGCCCCGACGGCGCGCTGCTGCTGGAAACCGCCACCAGCCAGACCCTGCTCGCCCGCCGCCCCTGACCAAGGGCAGCAATCGAAATTTTTCGCGCCCCCTCAAACGAGGGGTGTGGCGTTCTGCGAGCCTTGCCACCATCCCGTCCGTCGACCTGAACCCGTGGGACCAGTACCGGGGAACACCCGCCATGGAGAGAACAGGTCAGCTGTCTGAGGGGATAATCCATGAACCACATCTTGAAAGTGTCTCTCGCTCTTGCATTGGCGGGCATCGTTTCCGCCTGTGCCGATATGGGCGAATCGCCGTCTTCAGCGTCCGCAACGCCAGCGGCACCTCGCGCCGCCGCGGCGCCGTCTGAAACGGATATGGTCGTCGCCGAAGTAAAGAAGAAGCAGAGCGATTTCCGCGCCTTCTGCCAAACCGGCGCGGCCAACATCACCAAGGTGGTTGGCGAGACGGTGGGAGCGATGGCGCAAGCGGGCCAGATCAAGGGTGATCCGCGCGCGGTCGGCGGTGCTGCCGGTACCCGGATCGGGACGGAGTGCCGAGGCTAAGTCGGGGTTGGGCCGGCCATCAGAGCCGGCCCTCTACTTCCCGGTAAATTAGCACCTCACGTTTCCAGCAACTCTTGTAAGCTTCCGACCGGAGGCTCGATGGACGCGAACGATCGAATCTTTGTCGATTTGCTTGAGCATCTTTATGCCGCCGCGGTCGATCCCGGCGGCTGGGCCACCTTTCTCGATCACCTCGCCAAGGTGCAGCCAGGCAGCGGTGCCACCGTCTATCTCCTGGACCCGCAGTCGCTTCAGCACCCGCTGGTGGTCGGCGACAGCGCCTGGACCGCATCCGGTTTCATTGGCAGCTATATTGCCCACTACGGTGCACTGAACCCCTGGCTGCCAAGCATCAACGCCTTTCCCCGGCAATACGTCTCGACCTCCCCGGAATATCGGGGTGCAGAAAATTTGCCGCGCACGGAATTTTTCAACGACTGGCTTCGGCCCCAGGGCCTGGACGGCGGCATGGGAACCGTCCTCTCCTACGACGCCAACCGCATCATGATCCTGAGCCTGCTGTATGGCGGCGTGCCGCCTGAAACGGTAGGCCAGACGCGGGCCCTGCTTGCCCGCCTGGCCCCCATGCCGAACGCGTCGCCCAACTGCATCGCAAGGTCAACGGTTTGCGGGCGGCCAACATGCAGGCATCAGATGCGCTGGACCGCGTACCTTTTGCCATTGTGTTTGTCGGGCGAAACGGACGCGTGCGAAAGACCAACCGCGTTGCTGACCGACTGATCGCGGCGCGCGATGGCATCTCGCTTGATTTGGCCGGCCAGCTTCGCGCCACCGATCCGCGCGCGAACGAGCGCCTGTCTCAGCTCATAGCGAGCGCCAGCAATCCGCTGAGTTCTTCGGCATCTGGCGGGATCGCGACCTTGCCGCGCAATGGCCATGGTTCGTTGAGCGTCATGGTGACACCGCTGCACGGCCCGCAACCCGAATGGTGGGGATCGGATGAGGTCGTGGGCGTGTTCATCAACGATCCGAACACACCGCCCACCATTACAGCCGATCATCTTGGCCAGGCCTTTGGGCTAACGCCCGCGGAAGCGCGGTTGCTGTGGGCCCTGGCTGAGGGCAAGCGTCTTGAGACCTATGCCGAGGAAGCTGCGCTTTCGCTGCACACCGTGCGTGGCTACCTCAAGACACTGTTTCTCAAGATGGACTGCAATCGTCAATCCGAACTGGTGCGCAAGGCCACCGGCGTCATTCGCCTCGCCATCGACCCGCGATAGATCGGTTTCTTACAGCCGCCCGGCCGGTCCCTTGTCTTTTTCGCCGCGCGGTCGCCCTGTCTGACTAGACTGCGCCCGTCGACAGGAGAGACGGCATGGCTGATCCGACGATGCGCGCGGTGGTGGCGGAGACATATGGCGAGCCCGGCGTGCTCCGGGTCACGCGCCTGCCGGTGCCCGAACCCGGTCCCGGCGAGGTCCGGCTGAAGGTCGCCTATGTCAGCCTCAACCCCGTCGATGTCTTCGCACGCCAAGGCCGCTGGCAGGCGCCGCTGCCGCTGGTCCCCGGCGTGTCGCATGATGGCGTGGTCGACAAGCTGGGCGCGGGCGTCGACCGCAAATGGCTGGGCAAGCGCGTACTGTCGAGCGGCAATTTCGGCGGCTGCGCCGACTATTCCATCGCGAAACCGGGCACCTTTTCCGAACTGCCGGCGGGCATCGACTGGAAGGTGGGCGCGGTGTGGCGCGGCATGGTCGGCACCGCCTGGCATTCCGTCCACACGGCGGCGCAGGTGCAGCCGGGCCAGACCGTGGTGATCCATTCCGGCGCTGGCGCCATCGGCCTGGTGATGACCCAGATCGCCCGGGAAAAGGGCGCGAGCGTGATCTCGCTGTGCGGCGGCCCGGACAAGATCGCCTTCGCGCGCCCCTATGGCGCCGACCAGCTGATCGACTACCGCGCCAGCGACTGGGTGCCCGCCGTGATGGGCCTGACCGGCGGGCGCGGCGCCGACGTCATCATCGACGGCAATGGCGGGCCGGACACCGCCAAGAATTACGATGCCATCGCCCCCAACGGCCTGGTGCTGATCATGGGCGCGACCGCCGGCCGCGACGGCCGCGGCGCGGATGTGCCGCTGGAGCTGCTGATGAAGAAATCCTTCAAGGTCGGCGCCATGAGCCTGACCGTGCTGGGCCCCGACCTGAAGGGCCGCGACGAAGCACTGATGCTGGACGCGGTACGCAGCGGCCGCTGGAGGATTCCCATCACCGATGTGGTCGAGCTGGAAGACGTGCCTGATCTCCATGCCCGGTTCGAGCGCCGCGAGACCATGGGCCGCCCCGTCATCCGCGTCGGCGGCGATCTTTGATCCTTCCCGCTTGACGAAGCCCCGGCTCTGGATTCGACTCACAGGGCCGGCGACGAGCCCTGCGTCGCGGCCCTTTGCGGAATATCCGTGTCCGATCCTGCCTCTGTGCCGGTAGTCCCTGCCCCTTTGCTGCGCGATGGCGCCTTCCTGCGCCTGCTGGGCGCGGGCTTCGCGGGGTCGACGCTGCGCTGGCACGAATCGCTGGCTATCGCCATCTTCACCTTCGCCGTCACCAACTCAGCGCTGGCCGTCGCGCTGGTGGTCTTCGCGCGCTCGCTGCCCAGCCTGTTCCTTGGCATCTTTGCCGGCTCGATCGCCGACCGCTTCGATCGCCGCTGGCTGATGCTGGGCGGCCAGATGATGCTGGCGATCAGTTGCGGCGTGATGACCCTGCTGGCCGTGGCCGGGGTAATCGAGCCATGGCATATGGCCGTCAACGGCTTCATCAACGGCGTCGTCTTCTGCACCGAATTTCCCGTGCGCCGAACCATGATGGGCGAGATCGCCGGCATGGGGCGCATCGGCCGCGGCATGGGCATCGACCTGACCGCCGGCAACGCCACCCGCATCGTCGGCCCGGCGCTGGGCGGCCTGGTCTATGAACTCGCCGGCATCACCGGGACCTATATTGTCTGCACCATCGGCTACATGATCTGCCTGCTGCTGCTGGCCGGTCTCGTGCCGCCGCCCCGCGCGGTGATCGACCGCGCCATCGGCATCGGCACGCGCGTGATCGAGGGGCTGCGCTATGTGCGCCAGAACCGCGCGCTGATGAGCACCATGGCCATCACCGTGGCGATGAACATCTGGGGTTTCCCTTATGCCCAGATGGTGCCGGTGGTCGGGCGCGACGAACTGGACCTGTCGGCCTTTCCCATCGGGTTGCTGCTGTCGTCCGAGGGTGTCGGCGCGCTGGCCGGCTCGCTGCTGATCGCTGCCTATGGCCGCGAGGCGCATTTCAAGAAACTCTATCTTTACGGCGCCTTCGCCCTGATGGTCTGCGTCGCGGCCTTCGGCCTGTCGCGCGTCTATGAATTGTCGCTGGTGCTGACTTTGGTTGGCGGCTTCGGCATCGCCGGCTTCAGCACCATGCAGTCCACGCTGCCCTATGTCCTGTCGGCACCGGAGATGCGGGCGCGGGTGATGGGCGTGCTGTCGGTCGCCATCGGCACCGGCCCGCTGGGTGTGCTGCACCTCGGCCTGCTCGGCGAATGGCTGGGCGCCGCCAACGCGCTGGTGGTGGTGGGCATCGAGGGCGCCGTGGCGCTGCTACTGATCGCGCTGATCTGGCGCGAGGCGCGCTGAACAGAGCATGGCCCGTTCAAATGGAATCGCGCGCGATTCCATTCGAACGGGGATACATGCTCTGGATTCTTGACAAGGCTATATTCCGCGGCCAGTTGCAGGCGTGCCCGGACAGCGGAAGCTGTCCTGCAGGAAGCGGATGACCGACAGAACGGTCATCATGTCCAGCATTTCGGGCCTGGCCTGGACCCAGGCGATGAAGTCGATGCGATAGCGTTCGGTCGCATAGCTTTCCGACAGGCAGAGCGGCGGCTGCGTCATCGTC
>CAXNFA010000032.1:0-8760 GCA_964201105.1 Alphaproteobacteria bacterium
GGTCTTCTCCGGCGCGATATCGGCAGGAAAGTCGGCATCCCAGGTACCGGCGACGCAGAGGCCGACATCCTTCACCATCGGCATGATTTCCTCGATCTGCACGCCGCCGTCGGTGAAGCCCGGCTTGTAGACATATTGGGTAAAGAAGATGGGGACGCCCGCCTTGCGGGCAGCCTTGATCAGGCGCTGGCAGCCCGGCTTCGCCGCCAGCAACCGCTCATAGGCAAAACCGAGCCGGGCCATCGAGCCTTTCGGATCGAGAAAGCCGTTCTGCATGTCGACGACGATGAGCGCGGTCTTTTCCTTCGTCAGATCCATGGTCATGGCGGTCCCTCCCGATGTCAGCAGGGCCGCCCTAAGGCAGCCCTGCGTGTCTTTCAGCGCTTCTTACGGACGACCTTCTTGCGGGCCGGCGCGGCTTTCTTCTTGGCAACCTTGATTGTCTTCGCCGCCGGCTTGCGTGCCAGCGACTTGGTCGGCGCCTTGAACGGCTTCGGCTTCTTGTAGCCCTTGGCCCCCGGAATCTTGAAGATGCTAAGCGCGTTCTCGCGCATGATCTTCTTGTAGGATTCGGGGCGGAAGTTGAGCGCCTTCACTTCTTCCACCGCGCGGATCGGGTCGATGACCGGCCAGTCGGTGCCGAACAGGAACTTGTGCGAACCATAGGTATTCGCATAGTGCACCATCTGCTTCGGCCAATGCTTCGGCGCATAGGCGTCGCCCGCGGTGTAGATGTTCTCGTGCTTCCAGCACATCGAGATCATCTCGTCCGTCCATGGCACGCCCAGGTGGATGCCCAGCAACTTCAGGTCCGGGAAGTCGATCGCCACGCGGTCAAGCTTGATGGGTTGCGCGACCGACGGCAGGCGGCGTTCGCGGCTGTAGACCAGGTTATGGCCCACCTGCATCATGATCGAGATATCAAGTTCGCAGCACTTGGCATAGATCGGATAGGCACGCGGCGCGTCCGGCGCAATATCGAACCAGTGCGGATAGAAATGGGCGCCGACGAAGCCCAGCTCCTTCACCGCATATTCCAGCTCCTCAAGCTGCTGCATGCCGAGCGTCGGATCGACGCCGGCCAGGCCCGAGAAACGGTCCGGATATTTGGCGCAGATTTCGGCGACGGTTTCATAGGGGATGTGGAACGAACCCTTGACCCGCAGGTCGCCGCAACGCGCGGCGATCAGCAACGAATGCTCGATGCCGGCTTTGTCCATCATCTTCAGGTAGTTGGGGATCGTCACGCCGCCCTTGGCGCCACCCGCCATGCGCACCTGCGACTTGAAATGGTCGTCGATGCCCGTCTGGCCTTGCTTGACCTCGTTCGGGGTGTACAGGTTACAGACGATGTCGATGATGCCGGCCAAGATGTCCTCCCACTTGCTGCTGAAAGCCCTGTTGAACGCAGGGTGCTTGAATTGCGATGGAGATTATCGGCTGCCATGCAGCGAGTCTATGGTGGCCGGCAGCGACCGGCCGTGCGCCGGCACAGCGATTTCCGGCGCTTGAACAGACCCCACCTTCTGCCACAATGCCGGGCGATTGCTTGCCCCTGGACCGGACCTGATGGATCTCCGCACCTTTCTCAATGATGAAGCCCGCCACGTCTGGCGCCCCGAGGGCCCGGTGCCACTGGTGCAAGGGATCACCGCCCTGCAGCAGGAGCTGGATGCCCGCGGGCAGTATCCGGTCATCCGCATCGACCGGCCGCTTCAGGCTGACGGGCAGGTCAACCCGATGCCGGTGGTCTGCAACCTGACCGCCAGTCGGCCGCTGACGGCCCGCGCGCTGGGCGTGCCCGATCATCGCAACTTCGCCCGGGTCTATTCGACCAAGACCGGCGTGCCGATCCCGCCGCAGATCGTGAAGCGGAGCGAGGCGCCGGTGCAGGAGGTGGTGCAGCGGGGCGCGGACGCGAACCTGCTTGCCCTGCCGATCCTGACCCAGCATGTCATGGACCCCGGACCCTACCTGACCGCGGCCCATGCCACGACCTATGAACCCGACACCGGCGTCGACAACACCGCGATCCAGCGCTGCTGGGTCAAGGGCCCGCGGCGCATGTCCTACTACCCGTACCCGACGTCGCACAATATCCGGAACCTGCGGAAGTTCTGGGCCAAGGGCGAGCCATGCCCCGTCGTCTTCTGGATTGGCCACCACCCCAAGGTGCTGATGGGCAGCCAGGCGAAGCTGGCCTATCCGGAGAGCCACTGGGCGGCGACCGGTGGATTGATGGGCGAACCTCTGCGCCTCGTTCCCAGCGTTACCTTCGGCGACAAGATCATGGTGCCGGCCGACGCCGAGATCGTCATTGAAGGGGTCTGCCCGCCCAACCTGTTCGAGGTCGACGGCCCCTTTGGCGAATACACGGGCTATATGGGGCCGCAGGTCGCGGCCCCGGTCTGCGAAATCACCGCCATCACCCGGCGCAAGGACGCCATCTATCACGACTACGGCTCGGGCCATGCCGACATGCTGGTGCCGGACAACATGGTGATGGAAGGCAAGGTCTACGGCATGGTGAAGCCGGTTTCGTCGACCCTGCAGCGCGTGCATGTGCCGGTCTCCGGCCGCCGCTTCCACGCCTATCTCGAATTCAGGGAGCCGCCGCTGGGCGAGGTGCGCGATGCGCTCGCCGTCTGCCTCGGCTACCGCCGGCTCAAGGCGGTGATCGCCGTCGATAGCGACGTCGACATCTTCAGCGACAGCGCGATGATGTGGGCGCTGGCGACCCGCGTGCAGTGGGAACGCGATGCCATCGTCATCAACGGCCTCTCCGGCTCGCTGATGGACCCGTCGCTGGCGCGCGGCGCGCGCACGGTGGAAAAGATCGGTATCGACGCCACGCTGGCGCCATCCGAGATCCCCGGTGCACCCAAGCCCGTACCGCCCCGCAACACGGTGACGCCCGAAGCGCTGAAGGCGGCGAAAGCCCTGCTCGAGGGCATCAACCCGGCCGACTGGCCGACGCTGTAAGGCTACGTCATGCCCGACAAGATCGAACAACTGCGGCCGCACTCGCCTGGCGGCGAAAAGCGCGGCAACACCTCCTGGACGCAATGCCCGGCCTGTGATGGCTGGCTGCACACCACCACCGACCTGCTGAATCGCGGCACCATCAAGCTGCACTGCCCCCACTGCGCCGGTGATTTCCTGCCCAAGGACGCCAAGCGAATCGTCATGGCCTGACCAGACAAGGGAAGCATCCGATGCCCAAGGTTCTTGTCCTCGTTCCCTTCCCCATGACGCCGCAGGAGCGGGGCAACCGCGAGGCACAGCGGCATCTCGTCAAGCTGTCGCCCGACACGCAACTGGAGTTCCGTTCGGTCAAGGCGGCGCCGCGCACCTATGTCAGTCACCATGACTACATCATTGCGGATATCGGCATCTTCGAGGCCGGGCTGCAGGCGCAGAAGGAAGGCTATGACTGCGTCTGCATCGACACGATGAGCGATTCGGGCATGAATGCCCTTCGTTCCGTGCTGGATATCCCGGTGATCGGGCCAGGCCGCGCCTCGATGCTGACTGCTCTGATGCTGGGCGACCGTTTTTCCATCGTGGCGATGTGGCCGCATTGGGCCGGCCTCTACAAGAAGACACTCTATGAGCTGAACCTGCAGGAAAAATGCGCCAGCGTGCGCTGGCCGGAAGGCCTGGTGCCCGACAACCGCAACCTGCTGGGCGGCAAGGAAGACGTGGTTCTGCCCAAACTTTATGAAACGGCGATGCGCTGCGTCGAGGAAGACGGGGCGGAGGTGATCTGCCTTGGCTCCACCACCATGCACCAGGCGCACGCCTATCTGCAGGAGCGGCTGCCGGTGCCGATCATCAATCCCGGGCCGCTCAGCTACAAGATGGCCGAAACAGTCGTCGCGCTGAAGCTCGCGCAAAGCCGCAAGGCCTATCCGAGCCCGATGGTGCCGAAGGAAGACATGCTGCACATCATGCTGGATGCCGCGGCCAGCGCCGAAGCGGGCAAGCCGCTCGAGAAGCTCGGCTGAAGCACGCAGGGAGAGAACCATGGCCGACAAGAAGAGAGCCCTCGTCATCGTCCCCTTCGCGCTCGATGCGGCGGGCGTTGCCAACCGCAAGGCGCAAACAAAGGCGGTCAAGCTGGGCCCGGACATCGACTTCGATTTTCGGCCCGTCACGGCGGGCCCAACCTCCTTCATGAGCCACCACGACGTGGCGCTGATGGAGATGGGCATCTTCGAGGCGGCGATGGATGCCGAGAAGGAAGGCTATGACGCCGTTGTCATCGACACGATGAGCGATTCCGGCATGGGGCCCCTGCGGTCGATGCTGAAGATTCCGGTCATCGGCCCGGGCCGCGCTTCGATGTTCTTTGCGCTGACGCTGGGCAGCAAGTTCACCGTGCTGGCACAATGGGAACCGTCGATCCCGCGCATCAAGCGCGCGATCCAGGAATACGGCCTTGCCGCGCATGTGCCGTCGATCGAGCATTTCGACACACCGCCGGACTTCGCCAACCTGCTTGACGGCAAGGAAGACAAGGTCTTCCCGAAGATGAAGGCGGCCTGCGAGCGCGCCATCGACAAGGGCGCCGAGGTCATCTGCATGGGATCGACCACCATGCACCAGGCGGCGGCCTATCTTGCCGACAACCTGCCCGTGCCGGTGATCAACCCGGGCCCGCTCAGCTACAAGCTGGTCGAACTGCTGCTCGGCCTGAACCTGAGCCACAGCAAGAAGACCTATCCCGCGCCGCTGGCGCCGAAGCCCGAGATGGTGCGGGCGATGATGAAGGCGGCCGCCGCCACCGAGAAGAAATAGTCGCAGCGACGGCGGAGGGCGGGACGCGTTAGTCTCCCCGCCATGACCACCGAACCCGCACGCTATATCCTCAAGCTCGCCTGTCCCGACCGGCTGGGCATCGTCGCCGCCGTGTCGGGCTTTCTGGCCCAACAGGACTGCAACGTCACCGAATCCGCGCAGTTCAACGACCCCACCACCGGCCTCTTCTTCCTGCGCACGGTCTTCACCGCGGGCGTGGCGTCACCCGACCGGGGCGGGCTGGTGGCGGGATTCGGCGCCATCGGCCGCCGCTTCACCATGGATTGGGAAATCTTCGATGCCGCCGTGAAGCAGCGCGTGCTCATTCTGGTCTCGCGCTTCGGCCATTGCCTGAACGACCTGCTTTATCGCTGGCGCACCGATGCGCTGCCGATGACGGTGACTGCGGTTGCTTCCAACCACCCCGACCTGCAGCCCCTGGCCGGCGACCTGCCCTTCCATCACCTGCCGATGAAGCCGGGCGACAAGGCGGCACAGGAAGCCGCCCTGCTGAAGCTGGTCGAGGAAACGCAAAGCGACCTCGTCGTCCTCGCGCGCTACATGCAAATCCTGTCGAGCAACCTGGCGGCAGCGCTCAAGGGGCGCTGCATCAACATTCACCATTCCTTCCTGCCGTCCTTCAAGGGCGCCAAGCCCTATCACCAGGCCTTCGAGCGCGGCGTGAAGCTGATCGGCGCCACCGCGCACTACGTCACCGAATCGCTCGACGAAGGCCCGATCATCGAGCAGGGCATTGAGCGCGTGAACCACACCCACACGCCGGAGGAACTGGTCGCCATCGGCCGAGACATCGAATGCCAGGTGCTGGCCCGCGCCGTCCGCTGGCATTGTGAACATCGCGTGATCCTGAACGGTCATAAAACCGTCGTCTTCTCCTGATCAGCGCGGAAACTGGGCCGTCCTGCTTCCGCAGGGGAAAGCTTTGTCGCGGTGCCAAGGCAGCGCGTCTGCGCTAAACTGTCAGGGCAGCGTCCTTCCCAGCGAGCGTCAGGTCATGCTGAAGTTTGTGGTTAATTGCGTTCTGGCAATCGCCGGCAGCATAGCGCTTGCCGGTCCAGCCGGAGCCTTGTCGCCGGACGAAGCCCGGCATCTTCTGCTTCGCACCGGCTTCGGCGCCACGCCGATGCAGATCCGCGCGTTGGAGCCGATGGACCGCGCCAAGGCAGTGCGCACGATTCTCGATTCGACGACCACCGAGGCGGTGACGCCTCCGCCCGCCTTCATGAGCAATCCGCGGCCCGACTGGCCCGCGCATTACAAGTCAACCGACGAAGACGCGAAGGGTGTCTTCAATCGCGCCCGTGATGCCGAGGCCGTGCAACTGAAGGCCTGGTGGTACGCCGAGATGATCGCGACCCCGTCCCCCTTCACTGAGCGCATGGTGCTGTTCTGGCACAATCATTTTACGTCGGGCATGGACAAGGTGCGTCACACCGACCTGCTGTTCCGCCAGAATGCGCTTTTTCGCACGCACGCCACTGGTAGTTTCCGCACGCTGCTACAAGCGGTCGCGAAAGACCCGGCGATGGTGCGCTACCTCGACTCACAAGCCAACAAGAAGGCGGCGCCGAACGAGAATTTTGCCCGCGAATTGCTGGAGCTCTTTACGCTGGGCGAAGGGCACTACAGCGAGAAGGATATCCGCGAGGCTGCCCGCGCCTTTACTGGCTGGCACATGAACGATGCCGACGGCCAGTTTCGCTTCAACAAGGGCCAGCATGACGACGGCGACAAGACCGTCCTCGGCAAGACCGGCAAATTCGACGGCAACGACGTCATCGATGTCATCCTGGCCAAGCCCGAGGCCGCCCAGTTCGTCACCGCGAAGCTGTGGCGCGAATTCGTCTCCGACACATCGGACAAGGCGGAGATCAACCGCCTGGCCAAGATCTATCGCGACAACGACTACGACACCCGCAAGCTGTTGGAAGCCTTGTTCGCCGCGCCAGCTTTCTGGGCGCCGGAAAATCGCGGCTCCCTTGTGAAGTCGCCAGTGGAGCTCATGGTCGGCACCGTGCGCACCTTCGAGATCCCCGTCGCTGACACCACGCCCTTCGTCGAGTATGGCAAGCGCTTGCGGCAGGACATCTTCAATCCGCCCAATGTGAAGGGCTGGCCCGGCGGCAACTGGTGGATCAGCACCTACACGCTACTGGAGCGGCGCGAATTGGTGCTGCGCCTCCTCAATGGCAGCGACCTGGGCGCCGCGCCCGGCGGCGGCGGCATGGGTGGCAACGCCATGGGCGGCAACAGCATGAGTATGGCGGCAACGCCGGCCGCGGCCGGGGCGCCCGACCCCGCCGCGCCAAAACCCGTGCCGGGCATCGCACTATGGGTGAACGCTCACGGCGACCTGGCGAAATCGGCCGATGGCGCAGCAAAGCTGCTGCTCGCCGCCGGGCCGGTGGCACCGCCCGCCGCGGACAAGACCGGCCGCGCGATGGTCGAGGCCCTGGTTCTCGATCCCGCCTATCAAGTGAAGTGACATGGTCGATCTTGCGATGAACCGCCGCCGTTTTCTGGAAGGCACCGCCCTGCTGGCGCTTACCGGCGCTTTGCCGTCCGGCTGCGCCACGGCACCGCAAACGGGCGCGACGGCCTCGCTCAACAATGTGCTGGTCCTGGTCGAGCTCAACGGCGGCAACGACGGCCTCAATACCGTCATACCCTATGCCGATCCGCTCTACGCCAAGCTGCGGCCGACCATTGGCCTGCCACGCGAACAGCTCGTGCAGCTGACCGACAAGATCGGACTGCATCCTGGCCTTGCCCCACTGCAATCCGCCTGGGCAGAGCGAGAGCTTGCCATCGTCCAGGGCGTCGGCTACGCCGAACCCAACCTGTCGCATTTTCGCTCGATCGAGATCTGGGAAAGCGCGTCGGACAGCGACGAATTGCTGCCCGACGGATGGCTTGCCCGCGTGCTCGTGAAGCAGCCGGGCGCGGCCCGGCGTCCGGCCGAGGGCGCGGTGTTCGGCCGTCCCAGCATCGGGCCACTGATGGGCGCCAACGCCCGCGCCGTGCTGATGGACAGCGTGCAGAACTTCGCCAACAAGGCCACCAAGGTGCAGCCGCTGACCGCCAGTGGCGGCAACGCCGCGCTGGCCCACGTCGTGCGCACGCAGGGCGAGATCGCCCGTGCGGGCGAGATGCTCGCCGCGAAGCTGCAGGCCAAGCCAACGCCAATCCAGACACCGTTCCCCAAGACGAACCTGGGCGGGCAGATGTCCAATGCCGCGCGCCTGATCGCGAGCGGCGCAGATGTGCCGGTGATCAAGGTGTCGCTCGGTTCCTTCGACACGCACACCTATGAGCGCAACACCCATGACCGGCTGATGGCTGAACTGGGCGGCGCGCTCGGCGCCTTTCGCCTCGCCATGATCGAAACCGGTCAGTGGTCGCGTGTCGCCGTGATGACCTATTCGGAGTTCGGCCGGCGGGCGGGCGAGAATTCCGCGCAGGGCACTGACCACGGCACCGCGGCGCCCCATTTCGTCATGGGCCCGGGCGTGCGCGGTGGCTTCCATGGCAAGGCCCCCGCGCTCGACGACCTCGCCGACGGCAACCTGAAGCACCAGGTCGATTTCCGCGACATGTATGCCAGCGTGCTGAAGCAATGGTGGAACATCGACCCGCGCCAGGCGATGAACCGGACGGGCGCGGACCTCAAGCTGTTCGGCTAACCTGGCGGTGCAGCGCTACTGCAGTATATCCCGGTGGGTGTCGAGCCAGACCTTCAACGTGCCCATCAGTTCATCGAGCCGCGCAATGTCCGCGTCGGTCCAGTCGGCAAAGGTCATCGCAACCATGGGAGCGAGGCGCGCCAACGCCGCCTGGTGCGCTGCGCGTCCTGCCTCGGTCACGAAATGCACACGTTTGCGACCATCGTCCCCTACGCGTTCGACACGCAGAAAGCCCTTGCGAACAAGGTGCTGTAGC
>CAXNFA010000033.1:0-8748 GCA_964201105.1 Alphaproteobacteria bacterium
CGCTGACCTCGGTGGTGGCGAAGAACATGGGCAACATCAGCAACCTGCGCATCGCCGACCGGTCGCAGGACTTCTTTGAAATCGTCGTCGATATCGAGGTGCAGGACGTGAAGCATTTGTCCCACATCATGGCCGCGCTGCGCGCGGACCCGCTCATCCACTCCGTCAGCCGGGGGCGCGCATGAACCGCGACCAGGTCCTGCAGGAATACCGCGACGCGGGCGCCCTGCTCGAAGGCCATTTCATCCTGTCCTCGGGCCTGCGCAGCCCGGTCTACATGCAGAGCGCGCGGGTGATGATGGACCCCGCGCGCGGCGAACGGCTGTGCAAGGCGCTCGCCCAGAAGGTGAGGCAGGTCTACCCGGGGAAGATCGACCTCGTCGTCTCGCCGGCGATGGGCGGCGTCGTGGTGGGCTATGAGCTTGCCCGCCAGCTTGGCGTGCCGTCGCTCTTCACCGAGCGCGTCGAGGGCAAGTTCGAACTGCGCCGCGGCTTCGACCTGCCAAAGGGCGCGCAGGTGCTGATGTGCGAGGATGTCGTCACCACCGGCAAGTCGTCGCGCGAATGCATGGATGCGATCGCGGCCTATGGCGGCATCACCGTGGTCGCCGCCTGCCTGATCGACCGCTCCGATGGCGAGGCCGACCTTGGCGTGCCGCTGGTCGCGCTCACCGGCTACAAGGTGCCGGCCTATGAGCCCGACAAGCTGCCGCCCGAACTGCAGAAGATCCCGGCGATCAAGCCGGGCAGCCGCGACCTGAAGTAGAGCTGCCATGTCCGACCGTCTTCGCCTTGGCGTCAACATCGACCACGTCGCCACCATCCGCAACGCACGCGGCGGCGCCCATCCCGACCCCGTGCGCGCGGCGCTGCTGGCGGCCGAGGCGGGCGCCGACGGCATCACGGCGCACTTACGCGAAGACCGCCGGCATATTTCCGACGACGACATCCGGCGCCTGCGCCACGAGATCGACCTGCCGCTCAACCTCGAGATGGCGCCGACGGAGGAGATGCTGCAGATCGCGCTGACCCATCGCCCGCACGCCGTTTGCCTGGTGCCCGAGCGGCGCGAGGAACGCACGACCGAAGGCGGCCTCAATGTCATCGGCAAGGGCAACTGGATGACGCCCTATGTGCGCCGCCTCAGCGATGCCGGCATCCGCGTTTCGATCTTCATCGAGCCGAACCGCGCCCAGCTGGAAGCCGCCCGCGACATCGGCGCGCCGGTGGTCGAGCTCCACACCGGCTCCTACAGTCATGCCAGCGGCGACGCGCTGGCGCATGAACTCGACCGCCTGAAGGCCGGCGCCAATGCGGCGGCCGACCTCGGCCTTGAATGCCATGCCGGCCACGGCCTCACCTTCGACAATGTCGGCCCCGTCGCCGCCATCCCCAACGTCGTCGAACTCAACATCGGCCATTTCCTCGTCGGCGAGGCGATCTTCACCGGCTTCGACAACAGCATCCGCCGCATGCGCGCGGCGATGGACAGCGCCCGCGGTTCTTTCGCCGCGGCGAAAAATTTCCCCGCGCGGCCATGATCCTCGGCATCGGCAACGACCTCATCGACATCCGCCGCATCGAGCGGACGCTGGACCGCCATGGCGCGCGCTTCATTGGCCGCGTCTTCACCCCGGTCGAGCAGGCGAAATCGGAGCGCCGGCGCAACCGCGCCGCCTCCTACGCCAAGCGTTTCGCCGCCAAGGAAGCCTGTTCCAAGGCGCTGGGCACCGGCTTCCGCCGCGGCGTCTTCATGCGCGACATGGGCGTCGTCAACCTGATGTCGGGCAAGCCGACCATGAAGCTGACCGGCGGCGCGCTGAAGCGGCTGGAGGAAATCACCCCGCCCGGCATGCGGGCGCAGATCGATCTCACCATCACCGACGACCACCCGTTGGCCCAGGCTTTCGTTATCATCTCCGCCGTGCCCGCCGCCGCGGGCCCGGCTTCCTGATCACCCCACGCAGGCCCGCCTGCGAGCCAAGGAAACAGACGCGTGTCCGATCGCAAACAGGGCGGCCTGTGGGAAACCATCCGCACCATCTTCTATGCCGTGGCCATCGCCGTGGTCATCCGCACCGTCGCCTTCGAGCCCTTCAACATCCCGTCGGGCTCGATGCTGCCGACGCTACTGGTAGGCGACTATCTCTTCGTCTCGAAATATTCCTACGGCTACAGCAAGCATTCGCTGCCCGGCAGCCCGAACCTGCTCGAAGGCCGCATCCTGGAACGCATGCCCGAACGCGGCGACGTCATCGTCTTCAAGACGCCGAGTGACAATTCCACCGACTACATCAAGCGCCTTGTCGGCCTGCCCGGCGAACGCATCCAGATGAAGAATGGCGTGCTGCACATCAACGACGTGCCGGTGAAGGTGGAGCAGACCGAGGACTTCATCGTCGGCGACGAACCGGGCCTCGCGCGCCGCTATGAGCAGTTCTTCGAGACGCTTCCCAACGGGCGGCGCCACCGCATCCTCAACTCGTCCTACACGCCCAGCGCCGACGACACGCCGGTCTATGTCGTGCCGGCCGGCCACTATTTCATGATGGGCGACAACCGCGACGAATCGGCCGACAGCCGCTTCGCCGTTCAGGCTTTTGGCGGCGTCGGCTTCGTGCCGGCGGAAAACCTCGTCGGCCGCGCCGAATTCCTCTTCTTCTCCACCGATGGCTCGGCCGGCCTGCTGCGGCCCTGGCTGTGGCCCGAATCGATCCGCTGGACGCGCATCTTCCGCTCGGTGCAGGCGCCATGAACCCCGGCATTGCCGCATGAGCACGCCGCCGCTCGACGAGCTCGCGGCGCGCATCGGCTATGCCTTTCGCGATGAAAGCCTGGCGCTCGAGGCGCTGACGCATCCCTCCGTCGGCGGCGGCGTGCCCGGCATGCGGCATTACGAGAGGCTCGAATTTCTCGGCGACCGCATTCTCGGCCTCGCCATCGCCGAGGCGCTCTACCGCGCCGATCTCACCGCCGACCAGGGCGTGCTGACCAAGCAGCTCCACGCGCTGGCGCGGCAGGAAACGCTTGCCGAGGTTGCCATCGAAATCGGCCTTGGCCCCTTCATCCGCCTCGCCGGCGCCGAGAAGAATGCGCGCGGGCGCGACAAGCCCTCCATCCTGGCGGACGTCTGCGAAGCACTCATCGCCGCCATCTATATCGACGGCGGCTTCGAGGCCGCCGCGTCCTTCGTGCGCCGCCACTGGGCCGCGCAGCTGGCCGCCGTCGCCGACGTGCCGGTGAACGCGAAAAGCGCGCTGCAGGAATGGGCGCAGGGGCGCGGCCATGCCGCGCCGGTCTATCGCGAGACGGGCCGCGAAGGCCCCGCCCACAGCCCCACCTTCCGCGTCGAGGTGGCGGTCGACGGCTTCACCCCCGCCGAAGGCGAAGGCCCCTCCAAGCAGGCCGCCGAACAGGCCGCCGCCGCCGCCCTGCTCGCCCGCATCTCCATGGCGATGGACGCGGTGGACGACAAATGACGCGTGCGGCGCGGGCTCCCCATTTCCCTCCCCACTTGTGGGGGAGGGTCAGGGTGGGGGGACCCCGCGCTGCGCGCGGCCAACCCCAGCGCGCGCGCGCCACGGGCGCGCAACCCCCCACCCCAGCCCTCCCCCACAAGGGGGGAGGGAGCTATTGATGTGTCCTGATATGACCGAAACTGAAACCCCGCCGACCGAAGCCGAAACCCGCTGCGGCTATTTCGCCATCATCGGTGCGCCGAATGCCGGCAAGTCGACGCTGCTCAACCGCCTCGCCGGCACCAAGCTCGCCATCGTCACGCCCAAGGTGCAGACGACGCGCGCCCGCATCATCGGCATCGCGATGAGCGGCCCGGTGCAGCTCATCTTCGTCGACACGCCGGGCATCTTCTCGCCCAAGCGCCGACTCGACCGCGCCATGGTGCGCGCCGCCTGGACCGGCGCCGATGACGCCGACGAGATCGTCGTGCTGGTCGATCCGCTGCGCGGCCGTGGCGGCGAACCGGATGACGACACGCTCACCATCGTCGAACGGCTGAAGTCGTCGAAGCGCCGCGCCGTGCTCGCCCTCAACAAGGTTGACGCCGTGCCGCGCGAATCGCTGCTGAAGCTTGCCGCGCGGCTGGATTCGGAAGGCGTGTTCGAACGCATCTTCATGATCTCGGGCAAGACCGGCAGCGGCGTCGACGATGTCGTTGCCTGGCTTGCCGCCCGCGCGCCGGTGGGACCGTGGCTTTATCCGGAAGACCAGGCGGGCGAGATTCCCGAACGCCAGCTCGCCGCCGAGATCGTGCGCGAAAAGGCCTTCCTCAAGCTGCATGACGAACTGCCTTACGAGGCGACCGTCGAGACCGAGAAGTGGGAAGAGCGCAAGGACGGCAGCGTCCGCATCGAGGCCACCATCTATGTCCGCCGCGACGGCCAGAAGGCCATTGTGCTCGGCAAGGGCGGCTTGCAGATCAAGGCCATCGGCGGCTCCGCCCGCGTCGAGCTTGAAGCCCTGCTCGAACGCCGCGTCCACCTGTTCCTGTTTGTGAAGGTGCGCGAAAACTGGCTTGACGACCCGGAACGCTATCGCGAGATGGGGCTGGAGTGGGGGAAGTAGGGGACAGATTCCCCACGCCGTCTTTGCATGGCTCGGTCCTTAGGATACGGCTCATGCGGGCTTTTGCACTTTTCGTCTGTCTGGCGCTGACACTGATGATGCCGGGTTCGCTCCGGGCGCAAGACACGCGCCCGGATGTGGCGCGCCTTGTTGCGGAGGCTGAGCGTCTCAAGGAAGAAGGCTGGACCTACTATGAAGCGAAGGCCTATCAGGCCGCTTGGAGTGCATGGGGGCGATCGCTTCAGATATACAAGCAGCTCGTCCAGCAGGATGAAGATCAGTACCTGCTGGCGGAGCATAGTGTGCATGCTCTCCAGACCCGTGCTGCGTTCAGTGCAGGATGGCATCGTGAAGCGCGCGAAGCAGCGGAAGACATGGTGGCGCAGGCGCGTCGCCGCGCGACGGCTAATCCTGATCACCTCGGATTGCTGGGCAGCGCACTGGACAATCTTGGGTCGATCCACAAACTTACGGGCAATCCAGATGCCGTCCTTCCCATGCGCCGGCAAGCGCTGGAGGCCTATCGTGGTTCCATGAACACGAGGAAGCCCTTCCCAATGGGGCTGGCCACGACGGCCTTCAACATCATTGGAAGTCTTCCCGAAACAGCGAATGACGAGCAGTTGGCGTTGGCCGAAGAAGCTATCGCGCTGGAGCCCCAGATGACTCCCAGCGACGGCATGGCCAATGGCATCATGGCGGAGCTGCACCGCATTCGCGGAGAGATACTCGCCGAGCGCGGTGATCGCGAGCAGGCGGCTTCTTCCTTTCGACGTGCGCTTGACTATCTGAAGCGGATCAAGAACCCGCCTGAAACACTTCCACCGACGGTCGCGCATATCGAAGGCAATCTCCGCGCCGTGGAGCCATGACCGAGAGAACGCGGCAAGCTGAGATTTCCGACCTCCGCACGCAGCCCCATTTTCTGCCGCAGCACGTCCAGCACGTCTGGGAAGAGTGGTGGAAGCCAAACGGCATGCCGCGTGAGCAACTCGAAACGCGGGCGCGTGAGGCGCTGGGTGAGGGCACCATTCCCTTCACCCTGATCGCGCATGAGGGCGAGCGCTTCCTCGGGACCGTCTCTGTGATCGAATCCGACCTCGACCTGCGCCCCGCGCTGCGGCCGTGGGTGGCCGCCCTGTGGGTCACGCCGGATGCCCGCCGTCGCGGCCTGGGCATCGCGCTGGGCGAGGCGGCCGTGGCCCGGGCCTTCGAGCTGGGGGAAGTGGCGGTTCATCTCTATGCCGGCCCCTACTTGCGGCCCTTCTACCAGCCGCGCTGGAAGACGGTGGAAAGCGGCGTCGGTCCGAAGGGCGTGGATATCTATGTCCGCCGGGCTTGAAGGATCGCGCCCCTTCCTTATGTTCCTAGTCATCGTTCCTGCTTTCCGAAAGAAACGGGCAGTAAGCCGTTGAAACTTCGAGTCCCCTGCGCGCGGCTTTCGCGCGACAATGACCGTCGATGCGATGCTTTCCGCTCCAAATCATGCGCTACCCAGGTAGGAAGTCTTTGAATCCGGCCATGTCCTTGGCTTTGCTCCGGCGTTTCTTTCCCTCTCCCCTTGCGGGAGAGGGTGGTGAGCGCAGCGAGCCGGGTGAGGGGTTGCCGCGCGGTCAGCGCGGCGTCTTCAAGAAGGCGCACCTCAGGCGCGCGACCCCTCACCCCGGCCCTCTCCCGCAAGGGGAGAGGGGGAAGAGGGCCCATGCACTGGTCTGATTCCGGCTTCATCCTGGGTGTGAAGGCGCATGGCGAATCGAGCACCGTCATCCACCTGCTCACACGCGACCATGGCCGCCACGCCGGGCTGGTGCGCGGCGGGGCAGGGCGGGGCCTGCGCGGCGTGCTGCAGCCGGGCAACGAAGTGTCGGCCGCCTGGCGCGGCCGGCTGGAGGAACACCTCGGTTCCTACACCGTCGAACTCACCCGGGCGCGGGCCGCGCCGCTGATGGGCGATGCGCTGCGCCTCGCCGCGCTCAGCGCCGCCTGCGCGCTGTCAGAAGTGGCGCTGCCGGAACGCGAGCTGCACCCGGTGGTCTATGGCGAATTCGCCGCCCTGATGGATGCGCTGGAGGCCGATGTCGCCTGGCCGCGCGCTTACGTGCGCTGGGAAATGCGGCTGCTGGCCGATCTCGGCTTCGGCCTCGACCTCGCCGCCTGCGCGGCGACCGGCACGGTGGAAAACCTTATCTATGTCTCGCCCAACACGGGCCGCGCGGTCTCAAAGGATGCGGGCGCGCCCTGGGCCGACCGCATGCTGGCCCTGCCGCCCTTCCTGCGCCCCGGCGCCGATCCGCAGGCACCGGTTCCGGCGGCCGAGATCGGCGAGGCGCTGACCCTGACCGCCTTTTTCCTCGACCTGCATGTGCTGGCGCTGAACGGGGTGAAAATGCCGCCGGCCCGGCATCGATTCGCGGACCGAATCGCTCGAACCGCCACAACATCTGGTGGTATATAACGCCTCCCATGGCTAGAACGACGACGAAATCCGCCCCGCCGCCCCCGCCCCAGGGGCCGATCCTCGACACCGCGCTGAAAGATGCGCTGGGCGAGCGCTACCTTGCCTATGCGCTGTCCACCATCACCTCGCGCTCGCTGCCCGATGTGCGCGACGGGCTCAAGCCGGTGCACCGCCGGCTGCTTTATGCGATGCGGGTGCTGAAGCTCGACCCCGCGTCGGGCTTCAAGAAATGCGCCCGCGTCGTCGGCGATGTCATCGGCAAGTATCACCCGCATGGCGACCAGTCGGTCTATGACGCACTGGTGCGCCTCGCGCAGGATTTCGCTGCGCGCTATCCGCTGGTCGATGGCCAGGGCAATTTCGGCAACATCGACGGCGATAACGCGGCCGCCATGCGTTACACCGAATCGCGCATGACGGCGGTGGCCGAGGCGCTGCTCGACGGGATCGAGGACGACGCGGTCGATTTCCGCCCCACCTATGACGGCTCGGAAGAAGAGCCGGTGGTGCTGCCGGCGCGCTTCCCCAACCTGCTCGCCAATGGTTCCAACGGCATCGCCGTCGGCATGGCGACCAGCATCCCGCCGCACAATGTCGACGAAATCTGCGCCGCGCTGCTCTACCTGATCAAGACGCCCAAGGCATCGATCGCCAAGCTGGTGGACTTCATGCCGGGCCCGGATTTCCCGACCGGCGGCATCCTGGTCGAACCGCGCGCCTCGATCGAAGAGGCCTATGCCACGGGCCGCGGCGCCTTCCGCCTGCGCGCCCGCTGGGCGGTGGAAAAGCTGGGCAATGGGCAGTACCAGATCGTCGTCACCGAAATTCCCTACCAGGTGCAGAAGGCCAAGCTGGTCGAACGCATCGCCGACCTGCTGAACAACAAGAAATTGCCGCTGGTCGATGACGTGCGCGACGAATCGGCGGAAGACGTGCGCCTTGTGCTGGTGCCGAAGTCGGGCAAGGCCAAGCCGGCGCAGGTGATGGAAACGCTGTTCCGCGCCACCGATCTCGAATCGCGCATCTCGCTCAACATGAATGTGCTGGCCGATGGCCGCACGCCGAAGGTGATGAACCTGCGCGAGGTGCTGCAAAGCTTCCTCGACCACCGCCATGTCGTGCTGGTGCGGACATCGGAATATCGCCTCAAGCAGATCGACCACCGGCTTGAAGTGCTGGGCGGCTACCTCATCGCCTATCTGAACCTCGACAAGGTCATCAGGATCATCCGGGAAGAGGATGAACCGAAACCCGCGCTGATCAAGGCGTTCAAGCTGACCGATGTACAGGCGGAGGCGATCCTGAACATGCGCCTGCGCGCCTTGCGCAAGCTCGAGGAAATGGAAATCCGCGGCGAGCACGACAAGCTTTCGGCCGAGCGCAAGGGCCTCGCCGCGCTGCTCCAGGACGAAGACCAGCGCTGGGCCTTCATCGCCGACGAGGTGAAGGACATCCGCAAGAAGTTCGGCGCGGGCACAAAGCTTGGCAAGCGCCGCACCGAGGTTTCGGATGCGCCGGCGACGGTCGAAGTGCCGCTCGAGGAGCTGGTGGAGAAGGAGCCGATCACCATCCTCTGCTCCGAAAAGGGCTGGATCCGCGTCCAGAAGGGCCACGTCGAAGAGAGCGACGATGTCAAATACAAGGACGGCGACAAGGGCCGCTTCTGGCTGCACGCGCAGTCGACCGACAAGCTGCAGATATTCGCC
>CAXNFA010000034.1:0-8677 GCA_964201105.1 Alphaproteobacteria bacterium
GTGATGATGAAGGCAGGCGACAGGACCGCAGGCGCGAAGAGCCAGAAGCGCGGATCCCGCATCACCTGACCACGGGTCCACGCCAGGACAACTGGCCCCCCCGTGGCGGCGCTGCTTGCGGTCAGGTAGCTGGCGTGACGCGCATCGTGGCCGCGCAGCAGCAGCAGCGCGACGGGCAGGATCACGGCCACCAGAAAGACCGTGCTGGCGAACCATGTCCAGCGCCAGCCGATTGCGGCGATGACGAGCACGACGACGATGGGCAGGATGGCCTCGGAAATGGGCAGGCCAAGCGTGGATATGCTGAGTGCCTTGCCGCGGTCGCGCGCGAAGTAGCGCGACATGGCGGTGACCGAGGCCAGCGGCATCAGTCCCTGGCCGAAAAGGCGCAGCAGAAAAATGATCGCAGGGATGGCAAAGGCGGCCGGCGTCAAGGCCATGGCGATGGACGCGAAGGCCAGCCCACCGATGTTTGCCAGGGTGAAGCGACGCAGCCCCATGGTGTCGATGAAGCGCCCGACCCAGGCCAGGGTGAAGCCGCTCGCCAGCGTGCCGAGGAAGTAATAGAGCCCGAAATCGCCGTGAGTCAGCCCGAACTCCTGACGGATTTCAGCACTGTAGAGCGAGATGAAATACGTCTGCCCGTAGCAGGAACTGAACATCAGCAGCATGCCGAATCCGAGGAATCGGCTGTTGTTCAGGATGAAGTGAAGGTAATTCACGGAAAACCAGGCTGGAGAGGCACCCGTTATCGCCCGGACCGTTCAGGCGATCAATGGCCATGCCCGCGTGGTTGCCCCCGCCCGGCGCATCGGCTAAAAGCCAGCCATCCCCTCACAGACCGCCGGTTCACGCATGTCCGTTCAATACGTCTATTCGATGCAGGGCCTGGGCAAGACCTGGCCGGGTGGCCGCCAGGTTCTGAAGGACATCTGGCTCTCCTTCCTGCCGGGCGCAAAGATCGGCGTCCTCGGCCTCAACGGCGCGGGCAAGTCGACCCTGCTGAAGATCATGGCCGGGATCGACAAGGAGTTCACCGGCGAGGCCCAGGCCGCCGACGGCCTGCGCGTCGGCTACCTGCCGCAGGAGCCGCATCTCGATCCCAAGAAGGACGTGATGGGCAATGTGCTCGATGGCGTCGCCGCCGTGCGCGACATGCTGGCGCGCTTTGAAGAGATCAGCGCCAAATTCGCCGAGCCGATGGAAGATGACGAGATGAACACGCTGCTCGCCGAACAGGGCGAGCTGCAGGAAAAGATCGACGCCGTCAACGGCTGGGAAATCGAGCGCACGGCGGAAGTCGCCATGGACGCGCTGCGCTGCCCGCCGGGCGATGCCGATGTGACCAAGCTGTCGGGCGGTGAACGGCGCCGTGTTGCCCTGTGCCGCCTGCTGCTGGAACGGCCGGACATGCTGCTGCTCGACGAGCCGACCAACCATCTCGACGCCGAATCGGTGTCCTGGCTCGAAACCTTCCTGCACGAATATCCCGGCACCGTCGTCGCGGTGACCCATGACCGCTACTTCCTCGACAATGTCGCGGGTTGGATCCTCGAGCTGGACCGTGGCCACGGCATTCCGTGGGAAGGCAACTATTCGTCCTGGCTAGAGCAGAAGCAGAAGCGCCTGGAGCAGGAAGGCCGCCAGGAAGAATCGCGCCAGCGTTCGCTGCAGCGCGAACTGGAGTGGATCCGCCAGACGCCGAAGGCCCGCCAGGCCAAGGGCAAGGCACGCGTGCGCGCCTATGAGCAATTGCTGCAGCAGGAACAGGAACGCCTGTCCGGCCCGGCGCAGATCCTGATCCCGGCGCCGCCGCGGCTCGGCGAACTCGTCATCGAGGCGAACGACATCCGCAAGGGCTTCGGCAACCACCTGCTGATCGAAGACCTGTCCTTCAAGGTGCCACGCGGCGCCATCGTCGGCATCATCGGCCCGAACGGCGCGGGCAAGACGACGCTGTTCCGAATGATCACGGGTGGCGACACGCCCGACAGCGGCACGCTGCGCCTGGGCGAATCCGTCGTGGTCGGCTATGTCGACCAGTCGCGCGACAGCCTGAGCGACGACAAGACCGTGTGGGAAGAAGTCTCGGGCGGCGAGGAAGAGTTCGACTTCGGCAAGCGCAAGATGCCGAGCCGTGCCTATGTCGGCGCCTTCAACTTCAAGGGCGGCGACCAGCAGAAGAAGGTGGGGCAGCTGTCAGGCGGCGAACGCAACCGCGTGCACCTGGCCAAGATGCTGAAGTCGGGCGCCAACGTTCTGCTGCTCGACGAACCGACCAACGACCTGGACGTCGACACGCTGCGTGCGCTGGAAGAGGCGCTGGATACCTTCTCCGGTTGCGTGCTGGTGATCAGCCATGATCGATGGTTCCTCGACCGCATCGCCACGCATATCCTCGCCTTCGAAGGCGACAGCCATGTCGAGTGGTTCGAAGGCAACTACCAGGATTATGAAGCGGACTACAAGCGCCGCTTCGGCGATGCCGCCGACCGGCCGCATCGCATCCGCTACAAGCCGCTGTCCCGCGGCTAGGCGGGGCAGAGCATCAAAGAAAAAGCCCGCCAATTGGCGGGCTTTTTTGTGGCCGGTGCGCGACGCGTCAAAGCTGGCGGCGACGCAAGCGGTCGATCAGCGCATCGACCTTGCCCCCGGAATTCTGGATCACGGCGGCGAATTCGTCGCGCTGGGTGATCAGCATGCTGATGCCTTCGGCGATCACGTCGACAACCTTCAGGGTCTCGCCATTCTTGCGCACCCGCCAGTCGACGCGTACGGGCGGGCCATTCGGGCGAACGATCTCGGTCGTCACCAGTGTGTCGCCGGTGTTGTCGGGCGCGGCGCGGCCACCCGCGATGCGGAAGGTCTCGCCGTTATACTGGCCCAGGCGGACCGAATAGGTCTGGACGATAAAGTCCTCGAACAGCTTCAGATATTCGCTGCGCTGCGCTTCGGTAGCAGTGCGCCAGTGCCGGCCCAGCACGAGTTGGCCGATCAGGGGCATGTTGAAGCCCTTGTCGAGCAGGCGGCGGAATTCCTCCGTGCGCTGCTCCGGCGTCAGCTTGGCATCACCAAGCACGCGGATGGCTTCCTCGCCAAGGACGCCAACAAATTGCTCCGGGGTTTCAGCCGCTGCAGGGGCTGCCTGGCTGAAACCAAGGGCAAGGAAAAATGCTCCGGCGAGGAGCAGGAGAACACGGCGCGGCAGCATCTTGGGGACTCTTACTCGGATTTCATTGCCGTGGTTGCGCTCTTGGGCGGCTCATCGGTCATGTCAATGTCCGGGAAGGCCGGCGCCTCGCCGTTACGAATGTCCGCGGCCCGACGCTGCAGATACAGGCTGCGGATGGTGGCGTAGAAATCGATCGAGGAGCGCTCGATGTCGTCAAGCGTTTCGATGGCGCGTTCGCGGCTGTCCACCGCGCTCATGCCGCTGCGCACCAGAGTCAGGTAGTCGCGATCGGTGTTGTGCGCGTATTGGTTGACCGGGTCGAGGAAGTGATCGACCACCTTGCCGCCAGCATCGCGCAGGTTGGATGGGCCGAAGATCGGCAGCATCAGATAGGGGCCGGGGCCGACGCCATAGGAACCCAGCGTCTGGCCGAAGTCTTCTTCATGCCGGACAAAGCCCATGTTGGTGGCCGGGTCGGCAACGCCGGCAAAGCCCAGCGTCGTGTTGATGACGAATCGGCTCGACGTCGTCACCGCGCGCTCGAACTCGCCCTGGAACAGGTCGTTGGCGAGGATCACGGGGGTTTCAAGGTTGTCGAGGAAGTTGCGGACCATGTCGCGCCCGACTCGGGGCACGGCAAAGCGGTAGAGCTCGGCCGCCGGGCGCAACACGAGCTTGTCGCCAGCCAGGTTCACCGAGAAGATGAAGCGGTTCATCCCCTCCAGCGGGTCGCTGATGGCCTCATTGCTGGCGGTGGCATTGCTGCCGGTGGCTTGGGTGGACGACGTGGATGCGCAACCGCCCAGCAGCCCGGCGACAACGCTCAGTGCTGCCAGCAGGGGCCGCGGCCTCTGGATTGACCGTTCCATCGACTCGTATGAACCTTTGCGTAGTTCGTGGCTAATCTGACGCTCGATCTTGGCGCATCACAGCCGGTCTTTTCCCCGAAGAGCGACGTCTGTCCCGGATCACTGCATTTTCGTTGTGTCGCAGGGACTTGATCAAGGCCATCCGCCTTGTTCGCCCCCCGGCGACAACATGTAGATTCCCTAACACAAATGGACGATAGGGGCTAGCGATTCAGGTGCGAGCGGTGACTTGGAACCGCAACGGACGACAGGCGGCTTGCGGAAAAGACATAAATATATATTTATATCGTTCTGGATTTTGTTTAGGCTGGCGGAATGGTGGAAATCGCGGATATCGCCGAACCGGGCGGTCTGGAAACCGGCATTCTGCTCGCGGCCCTTCGGGCGGCGGGGGAGCCCACGCGCCTGCGGATTCTCGCCCTGACGGCGCGGGCCGAACTGACGGTCAGTGAACTGACCCAGATTCTCGGGCAGAGCCAGCCCCGCGTGTCGCGCCATCTCAAGCTTCTGTGTGACGCCGGCCTGCTCGACCGTTTCCGGGAAGGCACCTGGGTTTTCTATCGGTTTAGCAAGGGGACGAGCACGGTCAATCTGGGCCGGGTGATCACAGACCTGATTCCGGCCGAGGACGCCCTGATCCGGGCCGACCTGCTTCGCCTTGAGGCGATCAAGAAGGGCCGTGCCGAGGCGGCCGCCGACTATTTCCGCGCGAATGCCGACCATTGGGACGAGATGCGCCGCCTGTATGTACCGGAAAGCGATGTCGAAGCCGTGTTGCGCCGGCAGTTTTCCGGCCGGCCGCTCAACGACTTCCTTGACGTCGGGACCGGCACGGGCCGCATGCTGGAAGTGTTCGGTCCAGCCGCCGGCAACGCCATTGGCGTCGACATGTCGCGCGAGATGCTGGCTGTGGCGCGCGTCAATCTCGAGCGTGCCGGCCTCGACCATTGCCAGGTCCGGCTTGCCGACATGTACAACCTGCCCTTGCCGCCGGCCTCCTTCGACGCCATCACCTATCACCAGGTGCTGCATTTTGCCGACGACCCGGCAGCGGCAATCGCCGAAGGTGCGCGGGTGCTGCGCCCGGGCGGAATGATGGTGGTGGTGGATTTCGCTCCGCACGAACTCGAACAGCTTCGCAATGAACACGCGCATCGGCGGCTTGGTTTTGCCGATGCGGAAATCGCCGGCTGGTGTGCCGCGGCGGGGTTGAAGCCCGGCCGGGTCGAACACCTTGCTGGCAAACCGTTGACCGTGAGCGTGTGGCCTGCCACGGCGCCCATCACAGTTCAGGAGAGTCGCTTATGAACCGGCCGGTTTCCTCCCTTGCCCTGTGGCCGGGCCTGATCACAGCGCCGCATGACGCGGGCGTGCCGCAGATTTCCTTCGAATTCTTTCCGCCGAAGAGCGAGAAGATGGAAGAGGTTCTGTGGGCGTCGATCCGCCGGCTCGAGCCGCTGGGGCCCCGCTTTGTGTCCGTCACCTATGGTGCCGGCGGCAGCACGCGGGAGCGCACGCATGCCATCGTGACCCGGGTGAACCGCGAGACATCGCTGACTGCCGCCGCCCATCTCACCTGCGTGGCCGCCTCGCGCGCCGAGGTCGATGCCGTGGCGAAGCATTATTGGGAATCGGGCATCCGTCATCTCGTGGCGCTGCGTGGCGATCCGCCGGCGGGCGAGGGGCGCTTCACGCCGCATCCTGATGGCTACAACAATGCGGCGGAGCTGATCGAAGGCCTGCGGAAGATCGCGCCCTTCGAGATCAGCGCCAGCGCTTATCCCGAAGGCCATCCCGAGGCGTCGTCGCCGCGCGCGGAACTTGACTACTTGAGGCGCAAGGTCGATGCCGGCGCCACGCGCCTGATCACGCAGCTCTTCTACGACGTCGACAACTACCTGCGCTGGGTTGACCGCGTGCGCGCGGCCGGCATCACCGTGCCGATCGTGCCGGGCGTCATGCCGGTGCTGAACTTCCAGCAGGTGAAGCGCTTTTGCGGCATGACCGGCGCCCATGTGCCGGATTGGCTCGGTCGCCTGTTCGAGGGCCTCGAGGAGGACGAAGACACGCGCAAGCTGGTCGGCGCCACCGTGGCCGCCGAACAATGCCGCCGCCTGCAGGCCGCTGGCATCAACGAATTTCACTTCTACACGCTGAATCGCGCCGACCTTGTCTACGCGATCTGCCACATCCTTGGCCTGCGGGCGAAGACCGCGCCCGCCACCGCCTGAACCCGAGTTGTTGTCATGAAAACTGCGCCGCGCACCGCCGCGATCGAAAAACTACTTTCCCAGCGCATCCTCGTGCTCGATGGCGCCATGGGCACCATGATCCAGCGCTACAAGCTGGGCGAAGACGACTATCGCGGTGAACGCTTCGGCAACCACCCGTCCGATCTGAAGGGCAACAACGACCTGCTGACCCTGACGCGACCGGATGTGATTCGCGAGATCCAGACCGCTTATCTGGCGGCTGGCGCCGATATTCTTGAAACCAACACCTTCAACTCGACCAGCATTGCCCAGGCCGATTATGCGCTGGAGCATCTGGTCTATGAGCTGAACAAGGAAGGCGCCGCCGTTGCGCGCGCGGCGGCTGACGAATTCACGGCGAAGAATCCGGAAAAACCGCGCTTCGTGGCCGGCGTGCTCGGGCCGACCAACCGTACGGCGTCGATTTCGCCGGACGTCAATGACCCGGGCTTTCGCAATGTGACCTTCGACGAACTGGTCGAGGCTTATGACGAGGCGATCCGGGGCCTGGTCGATGGTGGCTCGGACCTGCTGATGGTCGAGACGATCTTCGACACGCTCAACGCCAAGGCAGCGCTCTATTCGCTGTCGCGATTCTTCGACCGCGTGGGCCAGCGCTGGCCGATCATGATTTCGGGCACCATCACCGATGCTTCAGGCCGAACTCTGTCCGGCCAGACGACGGAAGCCTTCTGGAATTCGGTCGCCCATGTGAAGCCGCTGACGGTCGGCCTCAACTGCGCGCTCGGCGCCGACGCGCTGCGCCCCTATGTGCAGGAGATGTCGCGCGTGGCGACAACGCTCACCAGCGTGCATCCCAACGCCGGCCTGCCCAATGAATTTGGCGGCTATGATGAGACGCCGGAGCACATGGCGGAACTTGTCGGCGAATACGCGCAGTCCGGCTTCGTCAACATCGTCGGCGGCTGCTGCGGCACGACGCCAGACCACATCGCGGCCATTGCCGAAGCGGTGAAGAGCCTGCCGCCGCGCCGGATTCCGGACCGGCCCAAGGCGGCGCGCCTGTCGGGCCTCGAGCCGCTCACCATCGACAAGGTGACGGGCTTCGTGAATATCGGCGAACGCACCAACGTCGCCGGTTCGGCAAAATTCGCCAAACTGATCCGCGAGGAAAAATATGGCGAGGCGCTCGATATCGCCCGCGACCAGGTGACAAGCGGCGCCCAGGTCATCGACATCAACATGGACGATGCGATGCTCGACGCCGAGAAGGCGATGAGCCGCTTCCTCAACCTGGTGGCAGCGGAACCCGACATCTCCCGCGTGCCGGTCATGGTCGACTCGTCCAAGTGGACGGTCATCCAACAGGGCCTGAAGCGCGTCCAGGGCAAGGGCATCGTCAACTCGATCAGCCTGAAGGAGGGTGAAAAGCCCTTCATCGAACAGGCGCGCGAAATCCTGCGCTATGGCGCGGCTGTCGTCGTCATGGCCTTCGACGAACAGGGCCAGGCCGACAATCGCCAGCGCATGGTGGAGATCTGCACGCGCTGCTACCGTATCCTCACGGAAGAGGTCGGTTTCCCGCCGGAAGATATCATCTTCGACCCGAATATCTTCCCGGTGGCGACGGGTATCGACGAGCACCGGAACTTCTCGGTCGACTACATCGGCGCCGTCGAGGACATCAAGCGGACACTGCCGCATGCGCTGATCTCGGGCGGCGTCAGCAACATGTCGTTTTCCTTCCGCGGCAACAACCCGATGCGCGAGGCGATGCACGCCGTGTTCCTGTATCACGCCGTCAAGGCGGGCATGGACATGGGCATCGTCAACGCGGGCCAGCTGGCGGTCTATGCCGACATCCCGAGGGACCTGCGCGACCGTATCGAGGATGTTGTGCTCAACCGCCGCGCCGATTCGACCGAGCGCCTGCTCGATGTCGCCAATTCGGTCCAGGGCAAGGGCATCGAGAAGAAGGAAGACCTGTCCTGGCGCGAGCTACCGCTGCAGGAACGCATCACCCATGCGCTGGTCAAGGGCATCACCGAATATATCGAGGCCGATGCCGAAGAGGCCCGCAAGGTTGCCGCGCGTCCGATCGAGGTGATCGAAGGCCCGCTGATGAACGGCATGAATGTGGTGGGCGACCTGTTCGGGTCGGGCCAGATGTTCCTGCCCCAGGTGGTGAAGAGCGCCCGCGTGATGAAGCAGGCGGTGGCCTATTTGCTGCCCTATATCGAGGCGGAGAAGGAAGCCAGCGGCAAGGCACAGACCAAGGGCAAGATCCTGCTCGCCACCGTGAAGGGCGATGTGCATGACATCGGCAAGAACATCGTAGGCGTCGTGCTGGCCTGCAACAACTACGAGGTGATTGACATGGGCGTGATGGTCCAGTGTGAGAAAATCCTGGAACGTGCCAAACA
>CAXNFA010000035.1:0-8658 GCA_964201105.1 Alphaproteobacteria bacterium
ACCCACCCGGCGCAAGCAGGCGGAAGGATTCCTTGACGATGTTGCGCAGCGCCTTGTGCGACGTTTCGTGCAGCAGGATGTGGGAAACGATGAGATCGAATGAGCCGGCTGGATAGTCGGTGGCTTCGGCATTCTGCTGCGAGAAATGCGCTGCCTTGCCCATCGAGGCGGCCCGCGCCGCGGCATAGCGCACCATCGGCCCTGCGATATCCACCGCGTGAATCTCGGCATCCGGATATGCGTCGGCGTAAGGCAGCGTCGAATGGCCGACCGCACAGCCCATGTCGAGGATGCGCTTTGGCTTGAAGCCCGGGTGCTTCTCCTTGAGGAAGGAGATCAGCGTGGCGCCGATGTCCTCGTTGTAGGCGCCCATGCGCCCCATCGAATAGAGATAAACGCCGGGGTCGTAGACCGCGCCGGTCATCACGTCGTCCTGGACCAGTTCATTGTGATAGCCGCCCGGGATGATGTGGATATCGACGGCCGAGGCATAGCGCGGGATGTCGAGGCCTGGCGTGCTACGCACGGTGACGCGGTTGCTGCCACGCACCAGCTTGCGCGCGCGGTCTGCCAGCGTGTCGATCTGGCGGAAAGCAATCTCGGTCTGCGAATCCTGCTTCAGTTCCTGGCTGGTGCGCTGCAGCGAACTCCACATCTGGAAATTGGCGTCGCGCAGCATGCCGTCGCGCACCTCGTGCCGCGACTTTGGCAGGCGCTGGTGCTGCTTCTCGAAGGCGGGGCGCACCTTCTGTTCATACGACGACCTCAGCCGTGGTGAGACCTGGCGGGCGAGATGGAGTTTCAGACTCTGCACGAAGGACTGGCGCGAGGCCTCTTCCTGCGTGTTCTCGGGCAGCATGCCGTGGTGACCCTGTCTCATAGCCGTGTCTCCGTTCCGCGCTTCAGCGTGGCCTCAAGAAATTCAACCGACCGGCGGTAGACCAGATCGGCGATGGCGCGATGATAGTTCCGACTCGTCGAATCGAAAAAGCCCGGCGGACCACCATCGTAAACATAAACGTTCGACAGGCGGTTTCCGGCCGTCAGATTGGCCTGGAAGCGGCTGAAACGCTTCGAGAAAGGGCGGCTTTCCTCTTCGGAATAGTGCATCTGAACCGGTATTTGTACGGGCCGGTCGGCCCAGGGCGGTTCCGTTACCGACACCAGCACGGCGCTGTCGATGTTGCTTGCCCGCGCCAAGGTGGCAGCCGCAACCGTGCCGCCCCAATCGATGCCAAACAAGCCGGTCATGCCGGTTGAATCGCGGCGGCGGCGCAGGAAAGCAGCGCCCGCAATGACATCCTCGGCCGCGATGGCAAGGTCACGCGGTGCGAGTCGCGGGGGATCGCCCGCTTCCTCGGCCGCGGCTGGCAATTCGGGCGCCAGCACGTAGAAGCCGAGCAAGGCGAGACGGCGGGCAAAGTCCTGGGTGAAAGGGCTGATCCTCCCTGGCTGGTTCAGCAACACGATGCCCGGCCGCTGGCGGTATTCAGCCGTTCTGGCGGCATAGGCGCGCACATGACCTTCCGGACCGACATAGCGAATGAAACCGGTTACGAGGCGGGGATCGTTGCCAGGCACCAGCACGGCGCCTTGGGAAAAGGCCGGCCGCAGGCCGACACCCAACGCAACGCCGGTGGCAATCAACAGGGCTTGGCGACGTGAAAACAACGAGGTTGAATTTCTGGTCATGGCCGCGGGGACCCGGCAAGCGCCAAAAAAGGATACGGCGGGGCAGTTGGCGAGCGCCCCGCCGTACCTTCTATCTAGGCGCTCAGGAGCGTCCCGTCGATCCCAGCGTCTTCTGGAAAAGCTCCATGGTCCGGGTCCAGGCCAGATCAGCCGCCGCTTTGTTGTAGCGCTCGGCCGACGTGTCGTTGTTGAAGGCGTGGTTGACGTCCGGATACATATAGAGCGTGTAGTTCACCTTCGCGGCCTTCAGCGCTTCTTCATAGGCCGGGATGCCGGCGTTGATGCGCTGGTCGAGGCCGGCATAGTGCAGGGCCATCGTTGCCTTGATCTTGGCTGCGTCGGCTGCGGCCGGTACCGGACCGTAGTAAGGGGCAGCCGCCAGCAGGTCGGGGCTGCGCACGGCAAGCTGGTTCACCAGGCCACCGCCCCAGCAGAAGCCCATGGCGCCGACCTTGCCATTGGTCCCGCCGTTGCTCTTCAGGTAGTTGACGGCGGCAACGCCGTCTTCCGCCGCCTTGGCCATGTCGACCTTGGCGAATTCCGCCGCGGCCACGTTGGTGTCGGCCGGGGTGCCGCCGATCATCGACATGAAATCGACGCCAAGCGCGTGATAGCCGGCAAGCGCGACACGGCGCGTGACGTCTTCGATATGCGGGTTGAGGCCACGGTTCTCGTGCACCACGATGACCGCCGGAAGGGGGCCGGTCGACGACTTCAGCCGTGCCTGAAGGCCTTCACCTCGCCGCTCGCCCCCTTGAAGGTGATGCGGTCGGTCGAGAGCCGGTTGTCGTTCGGCTCGGTGATCGCCGCCAGCGCGTAATTGGGCTTGAGCAACCCGATGACCGCCATGGCGGCTGCAGTACCGCCCGCTGCCTTCGTCAGGCTGTCCATGAAGGTGCGGCGGTCGATGGCGCCATGGGTAAACGAATCGTAGAGGTCGATGAATTCCTGTTTCATAAGATATTGGCTCCTGTGGTCCTACTGTGCGTAAGCGACGCCTTTGCGATCGAGGATTCGCACCATCGATCGCCATTCCGCCTCACCACCTCCGAATCTGCCGGTGTTTGCGTATTTATGTGCGGTGTCTTCACACACCTCCGGTGGCGGCAGTCGCAGCGGACGGCCGGTCGCAAGGACCGCCAGCTGGGTCTGGCATGCTTTCTCAATGTCATCCATCGTCACGAAGGCTTCGCCGACGGTCCTCCCGCACACCAGCATGCCGTGGTTGCGCAGGAAGAGAATGCTGTGGTTGCCAAGCGCGCGCGCCATGCCGCGCCGTTCTTCCTCATCCAGGCCGATGCCCGGATAATCCATATAGCCGATCCGGTTGTAGAAGAGGATCGCGTGCTGGCTGATCGGCAGCAGGCCATCCTCCATGGCGCCGACCGCAATGCCCGCATTCGTGTGGTGGTGCAGCACACAGTTGAGGTCGGAGCGCGCCGCCAGGATCGAGCCATGGATGAAAATGCCGGCCGGGTTGGCGTCATACGGCCCATCGCCAACCTTGTTGCCCTGCAGGTCAACCTTGACCAGCGATGACGCCGTGATTTCGTCGAACAGCAGGCCGAGCGGATTGAGAAGGTAGTGTTCCGGCTCACCCGGCACCCGCATCGAAATATGCGTGTTGATCCGGTCGATGACGCCGAATTCGTTGCACAGGTGATAGCAGGCGGCCAGATCGACCCGCGCCTGCCATTCCTCGGGGCTGACCTTGCCGCGCAGCGAGTAATCGGTCAGGACGCGGTCCACCGCACGAAGTTGTTTCGTCGAGCGCATCGTCAGCCTGTCCTGTCCCGGAAATCCGCGCCGTCGCGGCTTCAAACAGCCTTGCCGAGGCCGGGAACGGAGTCAACGACCGAACGCTCACAGACTTGGGAACGGGCCCGTTGCAGTTTCACTGCGCTTGCCTAAAGTGCTGCCAACAATCAACGGAGTGCACACCATGGCGGACAAAGCGATCCTTGGGCCCATTGTCGGCGCCACCATCACCGCCGACGACGTGGACCGCGTGGCCGCGCCCTATGTGAAGGATCTGGGCTACACCATCACCGCGCGCGGCACGGTGTCGGCCGACCAGGCCGCCGTATGGGGCACGCCCGCCCATGCCGGCAAGCCCTTCCTGGTGATGAATCCGGCGAGCGGCGATTCCTGCTTCATCCGCCTGGTGCAGTCGGCACCGGTGCCCGGTTACAAGGCGATGACAACGCTGGGCTGGCATTCGCTGGAAATCACAGTGGAAAGCTGCGACGCAATCCCGCCGCATCTCGCGAAGCAGAAGACGCAGTTCCGCACCGTCGGTGACCCGCATGACCTGGGCGTCGGCACGCCGAGCGCGAAGCCGATCCGCGCCATGCAGGTCGTGGGCCTGGCCGAGGAAGTGCTCTACCTGACCGAAATCCCGACCGACGGGTCGAAGCCGCACCTGCCCAACGCCAGGTCCTTTGTCGATCGCATCTTCATCGTGCCGCTGGCCGCGCCCAGCATGGATACGACGCGCGACTGGTATATCGAGAACTTCGCCGAAGTGAAGAAAGGCATTGAGGCGCGCAACATCCCGATGAAGCTGATCGCGACCGCGATGGGCCTGGGCGATTCGATGCGCATGGGCATCTGCACCGTCGTCATGCCCGGCAAGAGCCTGATCGAGGTCGATGATATGCCGCCTGGCACCAAGCCGCGCCCGCGCAGCAAGGACAGCCTGCCGCCGGGCATCGCGACCGTCTCCTTCAATGTCGATTCGCTCGACAAGGTGAAGCTGCCCTTCATCGCGCCACCGCACGCGATCAAGGAAGCGCCCTATAACGGCCGGCGCGTGGGCGTGGTTGTGGGCTCGGCCACCGAGCTGATCGAGCTGGTCGAAGGCTGAGCCAGCGATGAGCGCGTCGCGGCTCGGCGCGCTCGTCTGCGCCACGATCACCACGCCAGACCTGCGCGAAAGCGTCGCCGCCTATCGCCGCTTCCTGGGCTATGACACGCGCCATGAGGGCGCCTTGCCCGAGGACATCGCCAATGCGCTGGCCGGGCCGGCCGCCTCGGGTGCGCCCATGGCGGTATTGGGACCGGCCAGCGGCGCCCTGCCGACCATCCGCCTGATCGAGGCGCCGCTCGCCCCCACATTCGTGCCCGCCCGGACCTTTGGCTGGAGTGCGCTGGAGATCGTGGCGCAGGACGTCGATGCGCTGCAGCGCGAACTCGCCGGTTCCCCGTTTGAAGTTGTGGGGGAGGCCCGCGATCTCGACTTTGCCAAGGGCGCGCTGCGCGCGATGCAGGCACGCGGGCCGGGCGGCGAGATCCTTGTCTTCACCCAGATCAACCGGCCCCTGCCCGGCTATGACCTGCCGGTTGCTACAAGCAAGGTCGACCGGATCTTCGCCGCCATCCAGGGCTGCCCGGAACTCGACCGGACGCGCGACTTCTTCGCCCACAAATTCTTCGCCGAGGCAGGACCGGAACTGGAGGCCGCCCTCGTGACGGTGAACGACGCCTTCGGACTCGACCGGCCGGAAAAGCACCGCATCACCACCATCGCGCTGCCGGAACAGGGGTTCATCGAACTCGACCAGTATCCGGACGAAGCGACGCGCCGCCAGCCCGTGCCCGGCTATCCGATGCCCGGCATTGCGGCCGTCGCCTTCGAAGTCGATTCGGTCGACAACTTCCAGCTCTACTGGCTGGGCGAAATCCTGTCACGGCCCGAGCCGCCCTATCTCGGCCGCCGTCACGTCACCTTCTATGGAGGATCGGGCGAACTGATCGAGCTGATCGAGCGGGCGTAGAAACCCGCCCTAGGCGCGGACAGGGCGCGGCGGCGCGGACATCCACGGACGGCGGGTCTTGTAGGCGCCTTCGAAGGTGCTGATCTCAGGATCGTTCAGCAGCGTCACGCCGACTTCGTCAAGGCCGAGCAGCATGCTCTGCTTGTGGAAGCCGCCGATGTCGAAGCTGTGCGTCTTGCCGTCGGGCGCGAGCACCGTCTGCTTGTCGAGATCGATGGTGATCTTCGCGCCCGGGTTCTTCAGCAACTGCGCGCGCAGGTCTTCGACCAGCGGCTGGTCGAGACGCACCGGCAGGAAGCCGTTCTTGAAGGCGTTGTTGTAGAAGATGTCGCCGAAGCTCGACGCGATGACGCTGCGGATGCCGGAATCGGTCAGCGCCCACACCGCCTGCTCGCGGCTGGAACCTCCGCCAAAGGCACGGTCCGCGACCATGATGCCCGCCTTGCGATAGGGCGCCTGGTTCAGCACGAAGTCCGGCTTTTCGCTGTTGTCGTCATTGTAGCGCAGGTCGCGGAACAGGAAGGTCTGATAGCCTTCCGAGCGCGGCCGGCGCAGGAAGCGCGCGGGCAGCAGCTGGTCGGTATCGACATTCGGCTTTTCATAAGGCGCCGCGACGGCGGTGAAGACGGTGAACTTGTCCATGATCCGTCTCCTTACAGAAAGTCGCGCACGTCGGCGAAATAGCCGGTGAGCGCAGCTGCCGCGGCCATCGCCGGGCTGACGAGGTGGGTGCGTGCTTCCTTGCCCTGGCGGCCGCGGAAGTTACGGTTCGAGGTCGAGGCGCAACGCTCTTTCGGGCCGACGAGATCGCCATTCATGCCGACGCACATTGAGCAGCCCGATTCGCGCCATTCGAAGCCGGCCTCCTTGAAAATCTTGTCGAGGCCTTCCTTCTCCGCCTGCTTCTTCACCAGCGTCGAGCCGGGCGAGATCATCGACGGGATCTTGACCTTGCCCTTCTTCGCGATGGCGGCGGCGGCGCGCAGGTCTTCGATGCGGCTGTTGGTGCAGGAGCCGATGAAGACGCGGTCGACCTTCACATCGGTCAGAAGCTGGCCCGGCTGCAGGCCCATGTAATCGAGCTGGTCCTGGATCGCCTGGCGGCGTTGCGGATCGCCTTCCTTCGCCGGATCGGGCACGCGACCGGTGATCGGCGCGACGTCTTCCGGGCTGGTGCCCCAGGTCAGCATCGGCACGAGGTCGCTGGCATCGAGAGTCACTTCGAGATCGAATTTCGCGCCCGGGTCGGAGGGCAGCGTCTTCCAGTAGGCAACAGCCTTGTCCCAGTTGTCGCCGGTCGGCGCGAAGGGCTTGCCCTTCACATAGGCGAAGGTGGTTTCATCAGGCGCGACCATGCCGGCACGGGCGCCAGCCTCGATCGACATGTTGCAGACGGTGGCGCGTTCTTCGACCGACAGTGCACGGATCGCCGGGCCAGCATATTCGATGACATGGCCGGTGGCGCCGTTGGTGCCGACCTTGCCAATGATGGCGAGGATGATGTCCTTCGCCGTCACGCCCTTGCCGATGGTGCCGTTGACGGTGACGCGCATCTGCTTTGGCTTGCGCTGCCACGTCGTCTGCGTCGCCAGCACGTGATAGATGTCCGAAGCGCCGACACCGAAGGCGATGCAGCCCAGCGCGCCATGGGTCGAGGTGTGCGAATCGCCGCAGACCAGCGTCGTGCCCGGCAGGGTGATGCCCTGTTCTGGCCCGACCACATGGGCGATGCCCTGGCGGTCATCGTCGAGACCGAAATGCGTGATGCCGAACTTGCCGGTGTTGCGCGTCAGCGTCTCCACCACCTGGCGCTGCTCGAGATCGGGGATGTCTTCGAGCTTGTGCGACAGGGTCGACACGCCATGGTCGGGCGTCGCGAAGGTGAGATCGGGGCGCCGCACCGGCAGCTTCTGGTTCGCCAGGAAGTTGAAGGCGTGCGACGAGCCGTCATGCGCCAGGTGGGTGGCGATGTAGAGCAGCGTCTGCCCGTCTTCGCGCACCAGCACGGTGTGGTCGTCCCAGATCTTCTCGAAACAGGTTTTCATGATGTCCGGCCCAGGCTGTTCGGTCGGCGCGCAACCTAGCACGCAGGCCGGGAGAATCCAGCGAGAGGATATCCCCGATATGTAGTCCCGGGTGGTCCCGGCGCAACCGCTCAGGCCACCACGCGCAGGCCCTGCTGGTTCAGGCAGGCGGTCGCGCAGGCGTCCAGGATGGCGTCAGAGTCGATGCCATAGGCACGGTAAAGGTCGGGAATGTCGCCCGACTGGCCGAAATGATCGACGCCGAGCGGCACCACGCGGTGGCCCGAAACCGAGCCGATCCAGGAGAGCGTCGAAGGCGCACCGTCCACCACCGTTACCAGCGCCGCATCCGGCGCGAGGTCGGCAAGCAGGCGGGCGACATGGGCGCGCGGGCCGCCATTCAGGCTGTCGCGCCATCCCCGGTGCAGCAGGTCGGCCGAGGGCACGGCGAGCAGGCCGGCACCCGGGATGTCTTCCAGAATCGCGGCATGCGCTTCGGCCGCTTCGGGCGCGACGGTTCCGGCATAGACGATGGCGAGCGAGGCACCTTTCTGCGGTTTCTTCTGCCAGTAGGCGCCCTGCAGCAGGTCGTCTCTGACGGCGTTGATATCGCGCTCGGGCTGGTCGAGCGGGCGGGTGGACAGGCGCAGGTAGATGGCGCTGCCATCGGGCTGCTGCATCCAGTCGAAGCCCCACATCATGATCGTCTGAAGTTCGTCTACATAGGCTGGGTCGAAGGTGGCGAGCTTGTCCTGGGCCATGCCGATCAGCGGCGTCGCGATCGACTGATGGGCGCCGCCTTCGGGCGCCAGCGACAGGCCGGAGGGCGTCGCCACCACCATGAAGCGCGCGTCCTGGTAGCAGGCATAGTTGAGCGAATCGAGCCCGCGCATGATGAAGGGATCGTAGAGCGTGCCGACCGGCAGCAGGCGCTTGCCGAAGAGCGGGCCCGCCAGTCCGGCGGCGGCGAGGAAGAGGAACAGGTTGTTCTCGGCGATGCCGAGTTCGAAATGCTGGCCCTGTTGCGACATCGACCACTTGAGCGGCGACAGCACGTTTTCGTCCTTGAAGGTGTCGGCGCGCCCGACCCGGTCGAAGATGCCGCGGTGATTCACCCAGGCGCCCAGGTTGGTCGACACGGTCACGTCGGGCGACATGGTGACGAT
>CAXNFA010000036.1:0-8545 GCA_964201105.1 Alphaproteobacteria bacterium
AAGTGGCGGATCGCAAAGAAAGCGAATGACAACACAAACGAGGCCCATATAGTCCATGCTCCAGCCATACCGCCGAAGTAGCTCAGGGGTAGAGCAACGCATTCGTAATGCGTGGGTCGGGGGTTCAATTCCCTCCTGCGGCACCATGCTTCCCCCCTGTCACACCTACCGTTTTTGTCGCCCGCGCCGACGGAATCCGCTAGGAGTCCGGCAGGGAAGGCCGCTGCCGCTTGGGGGGCGCAGACGTGCGGGGTTCTAGCAAGTTTCAAGACCGGTTTCGCCGGATGGTGATGGGGCGCAGCCTGGCTGTGACCACCCTGATCATGAGCGCGTTGGGCCTGGCACTTTCCTGGCCCGTCGGCGCGGGGATGACCTGGCTGGTCATGGGAAGGGCTTCCACGAGCGCCTTGATCCTTTGTCTGATCGTGCCGTTGCTGGTGATGCCGCCGCAGGTGTTTCTCTATGTGCGGCTGTCCCGCCGAATGGATGCGACCGGCAAGGCGCTGGCGACCGAAGAGGAACGTTACCGGCGGCTGCTTGTCGAATTGATGGAAGGCGTGCTGGTCCATCGCAATCTGAAGCCGCTCTTCGCCAATCCGGCTGCAGCGCGGATCGGTGGATTTCGATCGGTTGAAGATCTGCTGCGCCTCGATTCGATCATCACGGCGGTCCATCCAGCCGACCTGCCGGCATTTCTGTCGCAGCTGCCCAGCGCGCTTTCCTTGACCGAGCCCATTGGACCGCTACGCACGCGGCTGGTCCGGCCCACTGGCGACACGGTGCTGATTGAATTCTACTCCAGCTCCATCGAATGGGATGGCGAACCGGCGCGCCTGATCACGTTGCTCGACATCACCGAGCAGGACCGACTCAACAGGATGCGCGACGACTTCATTGCCACCGTCAGCCACGAATTGCGCACGCCGCTCACCTCGATCCACGGCGCGCTGGGCCTCGCGCGTGAGCATGCCCGTGATGTGCCCGGCGATCTGCCACGCCTGATCGCCATTGCTCACGACAACAGCGAACGGGTCGTTCGCCTGCTGACCGATGTGCTGCAACTGGAACGCTTCGACTCCAGCAACCTGGCGTTCGACCGGGCGCCTGTGGCCTGCCTGCCGCTGGTGCGAGATGCGGTGCACCAGAACCAGGGCCTTGCGGTCAAATTCGGGGTCCAGGTGCGAATTCTACCCGGCAGGACGATGCCCGACGTTTTCGGCGATCGCGACGCCCTTTTGCAGGTGCTGGGCAACCTGCTGTCCAATGCCACGAAGTTTTCCCCAGCGGGCAGCTTCATCGATGTCGCCATGGCGGCGGCGGGCGGCATGGTGTGCTTCTCGATCAGCGACCAGGGGCCGGGCATTGCGCCGGAGTTTCGCGCCCATGTCTTCGAGAAATTCACGCAGGACCGCACGACGGTGCAGGATCGCGGCGGATCGGGGCTGGGCCTGTCGATCTGCAAGCGCATCGTCGAGCAGCATGGCGGCGAGATCAGCTTCGAATCGCAGCCTGGCCAGCGCACCGTCTTCTCCTTCTCGATACCCGAGCGGCCGCTGGTCAGTCCGTCCCTGCAACCGATCGCGGCCACGATCCACTGATGCCGACCGACGCCCATCGCATCCGCACCGATCCGGACACGCTGTACCAGCGCCATGGCCTTGCCGCGGGTTATCGCGTCGGCGACGTACTTTATCTGTCGGGGATGACAGGGGTCGGCGACGACGGCCGCATCGTCGGGCCGGGCGACTTCGCCGCCCAGGCGGACCAGATGTTCCGCAATATCCAGCATATCCTGCAGGCTGGCGGATCAGACCTGTCGCGGGTCGTGAAGACCACCGCCTTCGTGACCGACATGAAATGCCTGCCGGAATGGCGGGCGGCGAAGCTGCGCTGGTTCAGCCAGCCCGCGCCCGCCGGCACGATCGTCGAGGTCAGCCGCTTTGGCTCCATCGACGCGCTGATCGAGCTGGAAGTGATCGCGCTGGCCGACGGCCGCGTCCTGGGCTGATCGAAAACTCCCGCTTGCGCGCCGCGCCGGGGCGCGAAAGGATCGGGCGCCGCTGTTCGCGCGGTCCCTGACAGGCAGTGCTCCCATGATCATTCTCTTCACCGGCGCCGGCGGCCGCACCGGGCAGTCCATCGCTCCCGCGCTGATCCGCGCCGGCCACACGGTGCGAATCCTGACGCGCCGCACCGAACTCGGCGGCCCCTGGGCGAAGATCGATGCCGACCGGCGCAAGGGCGACCTTGGCAACGATGCTGACGTGGCGGCGGCGATGGAGGGCGCGGATGCGCTCTACCACATCCCGCCCAACATGAATCCGCAGGAAGTGGGCTTTGGCCAACGGCTCGTGGCGCTGGCACAGCAGGCGAAGCTGAAGCATTTCGTCTATCACTCGGTCCTGCACCCGCAGATCCAGGCCCTGCCACATCACTGGAACAAGGTGTTCGTGGAAGAAGCCGTGCTCGAATCCGGCCTAAACTTCACCATCCTGCAGCCCTCGTCCTACATGCAGAATGTGCTGCAGGACTGGGACGGCATCACGCAGCGCGGCGTTCACACGCTCGGCTTCTCGGTGCAGGCGAAGCTGGCGCTGGTCGATCTGGAAGACGTGGCCGAGGTGGCGGGAAAGGTGACCGGCAACCCCGACCATTTCGGCGCGGTCTACGAACTCGCCGGACCAGAGATGCTGTCGGGCGAGGACAAGGCTCGCGCCCTGTCGAAGGCGCTGGGGCGCACCGTCCGGGCGGCGGAAGAATCGCTGGAGGATTTTCGCCGCCGCGCCTTGGCTGCCGGCATGCCGCCGCATGTCGTCGAAACGCGGGCGTCGATGTTTGCGCATTACGATCATCAAGGTCTGGTCGGCAACGCCAATGTCCTGCGCTGGCTGCTGGGCCGCGCACCGACCACCTTCGAAGGCTTCCTGCGCCGTTACGGCCGCTGAAGGGTTTCATCATGCTCGACACCTATGCCGAGAAATACTTCCGCACCCGTGACGGGTTGCGGCTCTACTACCGCGACTATGGCGATGCCGCGTCCCGCAAGGTGCCAATCCTGTGCCTGCCAGGATCATCGACCAGTCTGCGCGCCTTCGAACATGTCGCCCCGCGTCTGGCCGAAGGGCGTCGGGTGCTGGCGATGGACTGGCGCGGCCATGGCCGGTCGGACTACGACCCCGACTACAAGAATTATGGCTTCGAGACGGACCGCGATGATGTGCTCGAACTGCTCGCACACGAGAAGATTCCGCAGGTCGTCATCATCGGCAGTTCGCGCGGCGGCATCATCGCCATGTGGCTCGCCGACACGCGACCGGACGTTCTGGCGGGCGTGGTGATGAATGACATCGGCCCGGTCGTCGCGCCGGAGGGGATGAAGCGGGCGCAGTCGCAATTTGGCCTGAGCCGCGAGTTCAGGAGCTTCGAGGAAGCCGCGCAAGCGCTGCGCGACCGCCAGGTGCCCGGCCTCGATGTCACGCCCGATGGCTGGCTGCGCCACGCACACCAGTATCACCGCCAGGATGCCGACGGCGTGGTGCGGCCCGATTTCGATCCCGGCTATGCCCAGGCCTTCCGCGAGATCAAGGCGACGCAGAACAACTGGCCGCGCTTCGACAAGATGGCGCGCATTCCGACGCTTGTTGTCCGCGGCGCGCATTCCGACTTGCTCGACCAGCCAACGGTCGAAGAGATGAAGCGGCGCAAGCCCGACCTGCAGGTGTGCATCGTGCCAGGCTGGGCGCATTGCCCCTATCTCGATGAACCGGACAGCATCGACGCGCTCGATGCCTTCCTGGCCGGGGTGTGACGCGATGCTGACGACCTATGCCGAGAAATACTTCCGCACGCGTGACGGGCTGCGGATCTACTACCGCGACTATGGCAAGGCCATCGCCGGCAAGGCGCCTATCCTGTGTCTGGCCGGATCGTCCAGCAACATCCGCAGCTTCGAGCATGTCGCGCCCCGCCTCGCCGAAGGGCGGCGCGTGCTGGCGATGGACTGGCGCGGCCACGGCCGGTCGGACTATGACCCCAATTATCAGAACTATGGTTTCGACACCGACATGCAGGACGTGCTCGATCTGCTCGCGCATGAGAAGATTCCGCAGGTCATCATTATCGGCACCTCGCGCGGCGGCATCATCACCATGTGGATGGCCGCCCATCACCCGGACGTTCTGGCCGGCGCGATCATGAATGACATGGGCCCGGCGGGCACGGTCGAGGGCATGGCGCGCCTGCAGAAGAATTTCGGCCTGCCTAATGAATTCGCCACCTTTGAGGAAGCGGCTTTGGCGCTGAGGGATCGCCAGGTGCCAGGCATCGACCTGACGCCGGCCGGGTGGCTGCGCCACGCGCGGCAGTATTTCCGCCAGGATGCCGACAGCAAGGTGCGGCCCGATTTTGATCCCGGCTATGCGCTGGGCTTCCGCGAGATGAAGGGGCGGCGCGACAACTGGGACCAGTTTGCCGCGATGGCGAAGATTCCCACGCTGGTGGTGCGCGGCATCGTCTCCGACATTCTCGACCAGCCGACGGTGGAGGAGATGAAGCGTCGCAAGCCCGACCTGCAGGTCTGCATTGTTCCAGGCCGCGCGCATTGCCCCTATCTCGACGAGCCCGAAAGCATCGCCGCGATCGACGCCTTTCTGGCAAAGGTCTAGTCGAAATTCTCGAAGGCGGCGTCGGTTGCGGCCGAGGCGGCAGCGCCGCCGCGGCCCTTGCGCAGGGTAACGGCGCGATCCTGGAAATAGGCGCTGCGCAGGGCGGCGTAATAGTCGATCGAATTCTCCCGCAGGTCGTCGAGCGGCTCGATCAGCTGCTCGCGACGCACGATGGCATTCGCCGCCGTCACGCCCAGGCGCGGATAGGTGTCCAGCGTATAGGTGAGCGGGTCGAAGAAGATATCGACCGCGGTGCCCACGCCGTCGCGCAACGTGCTCGGGCCCAGCAGGGGAATGACGATATAGGGGCCCGAACCGACGCCATAGGAATGCAGCGTCTGGCCGAAATCGGCGGGATGATGCGCCAGGCCCCAGCCTTCAGCGACCTCGAACAGTCCCAGCACGCCCACCGTGGTGTTGATCCCGAAGCGGGCAACGGTAACACCGGCGTCCTCGAAGGTGAATTGCAGCACGTCATTCACGAAACGCACCGGCGAGCCGAGGTTGCGGAAGAAATTGCGCATGCTGCGCTTCACCGGATCGGGCGCGACGGTGCCATAGGTCCAGGCGATGGGCCGGATGACAAAGCGGTCGGCCACGTCGTTGACGGCAAAGATGGCGCGGTTGACGCCTTCCAGCGGGTCGCTTTCCTGCCCGCCAACGGGCTCGACCCGCGCAGCCGGTGCTGCCGCCAAGGCAACCGGCGCAGCGGCGCGTGGCGGGGTCGAAACAGCCAGTGCCGCTGCCGAGGGCGATGGAACGGCGACGACATAGGGCGCCGGCGAGTAGGAATAGTAGGGCGCGGTGGCCGGCGCCGCCGAGGCCATGTTGGCCCCGCCGCCCGCTGCCGCCGCGATCGCGGGTGCAAAGCCAGGGAAGGCAGCGGACGCGCCGCGCACGATGGCATCGCGGAACTGCGGCGCCGCCCCGACGCCGGCGCGCACGACTTCGTTGACGGTGGCCGGATTCCCGGCGATCGCTGCGATGACGATGCCGGTGACCTGTGCCTCGGCCTGGCGCGACCCGTCCGTCGGCGCGATCTGCGTGGCGACGGAGAAGCGGCCCTGCTCGCGCACCATGCGGCCATCGACCTGGCCGATGCCGCGCGTGGCGGCGACCGCCTCGTTGATACGGGCCTGCACCTGGGCACCCGCCGATTGCGCCAGCGCCGGAAGCGGAGCGGCCAGCAGCAGAACGGCAAGCAGGAGTCGAAGGCGCATCGTCACTTCAGGGTCACGCCGCGCTCGGCCAGGCGCTTGCGCACGGCCTCGATGTCGGCCGCGGCCATCTGCGCCTTGATCTCGGCGCGGTCTTCCTCGGCGCGGTCGAGATCCTGCGCCTCGGCCAGGGCGGTCCAGTAGAGCGCCTCGCCCAGGTTCTTCTCGACGCCCTCGCCTTTCAGGTAGCGCTGCCCCAGCGCCGATTGCCCCTTCGCGTAGCCGGCATCGGCGGCGCGACGGAACCACTTGGCGGCCTCCGCCAGATCCTTCGGCGCGCCAGAGCCGTCGCGATAGGATTTGCCCAGGTTGTATTGCGCGCGTTCGTTGCCACGCTCGGCCGACAACACGTACCAGCGCAGGGCCTCGGCCTCGCTGCGCGCCACACCCATGCCGTAGGCGTGCAGCTTGCCCAGCGTGTATTGGGCGGGGGCGTGGCCGCCGACCGCCGCGCGCTGCAGCCAGGACGCGGCCATGGCCATGTCCTGCGGCACGCCGTCGCCCGCGATGTAGCTTTGGCCCAGGTTGTGCTGCGCCAGGACCGAACCGTTGAGCGCGGCCTTCTGCCACCATTCGGCGGCAAGCTTGTCGCTGCGATTGACGCCCTTGCCCTGATCGTAAAGGACGCCCAGGTTGAACTGCGCCCGCCGGTCGCCGCGTTCGGCCAGCGGCTGCCACTCCTTCAGGGCGGTGGCAAAATCGCCGCGCTCATAGGCCGTCCAGCCGGTGTCGAAATCGGCCAGCGCCGGCGTCGCCGTCGCCAGTGTCACGGACAGTGCGGCGCCCAGCGCCGCCATCGTCATCCGCCGCATGAAATCACCCTTGCTCATCGTGCCGCCGCCGCCTTGGTGGTGCGGGCGCGCAGCACCTCGTTCAGGCCGTCAATGCCGTAGCGCTGGACCACGGCGGAGAATTCGTCGCGCTGGGTCAGCGTCATGCTGACGCCCGCAACCTCGACATCGATGATGCGGAAGCGGTTGTCGTCGCCCTGGCGCACGCGCCAGCTGGCATCAACGGGAGCGCCCGCGGGCCGGTTGATGCGTGTCGTCACCACCGTGTCGCGCTGCCCGGCGGCGCGCTCGCCGGTGACGGCCAGCGTCTCGCCGGAATAGCCGCCAAGCCGCGCGGAATAGGTTTGCAGGACATACTCGGTGAACAGCTGCACATAGTCCTGCCGCTGCTCGTCATTCGCCTGCTGCCAGTGGCGGCCCAGCACGAAGCGGGCGATGCCAGGCATGTCGAAGCTGGACGACAGGATGGTGCGGAACTGCCGTTCGCGCTGGTCCAGGCTGCCGCCTGTGGTCTGCAGCACCTGGATGGCCTGGCCGCCCAGCTGCTGGATCAGCTGCGATGCACCGCTTTGCGCGGCCGCAGCGCCAGACCAGGGCGGCGAACACCGCCAGTAAGACAAGAACGCGACGCAACGATTTCTCCCCCGCCAGCGCCTCCGCACCGATGCGCCACTGTTCCATGCGCCGTCGCGCCCGTCCACACTCTTGACGCCGCAGCGGCCACCCTGTGCAATCGCCGTCCATCACAGCTGCGGGAGACGACGATGGCCAGCCTTCACGACGACATCAACGCCGTTCTCACACGCTACTTCGACCTGTGGAACGACTGGAAGATGGACGAGCTTCGCCGCCTGTGGGACGCGGACGAAAAGGAGCCGATCTATGTCGCGGAAGAGCGCGATTCGCTGATTGGCTGGCCGGCGCTGCTCGACTACTGGAAGGTGTCGGAGCCGAGAAAGTCGGAGCATTTCATCGCATTCACCGACCTGCGCGTGCGCGAGGTGGCGCCTGGCGTGGCGCATGCCTTCTATCACCTGTCGTGGAACTTCTTCGTCATCGGCAACCGCATGTACCAGAAGCCGATCGGCGGCGAGGTGCGGGCGACAACCCTGCTGCGGCGCAAGCCGGATGGCTGGAAGCTGTTCCACCACATCGAATCGCCGCTTGCCTCGCTCATCCAGCTCAAGCGGGCGCATGAGCAGAATGTCGATGAGCGCCTCTTCGCAAAGCTTGAACAGCAGGGTCTCTACGTCCGTCCCCGATAGATCAGGGCAGCAGGCCCAGCGTTGCCAGCCGGCGAGTCAGCTCTGCCGCGCCGGTGAAGCGGATGGCGGTCAGTCCCACGCTCTCGGCCGCCGCCACATTCGCCGGCATGTCGTCGATGAACACAGCCTCCTCCGCGCGCACGGAAAAGCGGTCGAGCGCCAGGTGATAGATGCGCGGGTCGGGTTTCACCAGCCTGACCACGCCCGAGATCACGATGTCCTCGAACAGGTCGAGGAAGCCAAAGCACCGGCGCGCCAGGGGAAATGTCTCCACGCCCCAGTTGGACAGCGCATAGAGCCGGATACCGCGTGCCTTCAATTGCTCCAGCATGGGCACCATGCCGTCGACCGGGCCGCGCATGGTGCGGTCGAACTGGTCGTAATAGGCCTGGATCAGGTCGGCATGGGCCGGATGCGCCGCCGATAGGCGCGCCACGCTCTCGGCGGCCGGCTCGCCCGCATCCACCTTTTCGCGCGAGTCGTCGGTCAGCACATGGGTCAGGAAGTGCTCCATTGCGGCCGGATCGGGGATCAGGTCGCGGTAGAGATGCCGCTGGTCCCAGTCGATGACGACCTTGCCCAGGTCGAAGATGGCGGTGGTCAGAACG
>CAXNFA010000037.1:0-8418 GCA_964201105.1 Alphaproteobacteria bacterium
CGGCCATATGGTCCTCCCTGTGCCGGCAACCGGCGACCCGTGCTGCCCCGTCACTTGACCAGATCGGTGACTTCGCCGCGGGCCGGGTAGTCGTTCTTGATGACGAAGTCGATTGCCGACAGCAACTCGGCGACTCCCGGGCGTGTGAATGGCGCGGTTTGCACCTGGGCGAAATAGAGGGTGCCATCGGGCCGCACCAGAAACAGGCCCGGCTCGTGGAACAGATCGGGCTCCATCACGCCACCGCTGGTCGTGCCGCGCCCCCGTGACAGATACAGTCCCCAGGCCCGTGCCGTTTCCAGCGGCAGGCTGTGACCAAGTGCAAGCCGGGTCAGCCGCCATTTTGCGAGCGATTCCCGTGCCCGGTCCGGCGGATCGGCGCTGATCGCCATCACGGTGACACCGCGTTGGCTGAAGTCGTCCAACCGTCCTTCGAGCTCCGCCAAATAGCGGCCGCAGATCGGGCAGTGGAGGCCGCGATAGAACACGACCATGGTGAACGCCCGGGGCGGATCTTCGTTCAGCGTCCAGCGCGCGCCACCAGTGGTCGGGACGGACAGCGCCGGTACGGGACGGCGCGGCAGCAGAGGCGTCAGGTCGGCCACGGCATATCTCCCGATGCTGGTGTCGCAGGCACTTGGGGCGGCTATGAACGACGGGTGGTAGCGTGTCGGGCAGGTTAGAGCAACACACCGCGTCGGGAAATGGCAAACCGATGCCGGGCGATCATGCCTGTGATTCGCCCGTCGGCATGACGCGCCGGCCGAACACCGCCGTCCCGACGCGCACCTCCGTCGCACCAAACAGGATTGCCGCCTCGAAGTCGTGGCTCATGCCCATCGACAGGCGTGTCAGGCCGTGGCGCCGGGCGATTTCGCGCAGCAACGCGAAATGAAACGCGGGCTCTTCGTCCTGTGGCGGAATGCACATCAGTCCGGTGACATTGAGCCGCAACGACTCGCGGCATAGCGTGATGAAGGCATCGGCCGCCCGCGGCCACACGCCGGCCTTTTGCGGCTCCTCGCCGGTGTTCACCTGAACGAAGCAATCGATCGCCTTGCCGCTGCGCGCGCCTTCCTCGGCCACCGCCCGGGCGAGCTTTTCCCGGTCGATGGTCTCGATGACATCGAAGAGGCGCAGCGCGTCCTTCACCTTGTTGGTCTGTAACGGCCCGATCAGGTGCAGCCGCAGGTCGGCGAAGGCGGCGCGGAATTCCGGCCATTTGGCCTGGGCTTCCTGCACCCGGTTCTCGCCGAAGGCGCGCTGGCCCGCATCAAGCGCGGCGGCAAGCGCGTCGCGCGCTTGCGTCTTCGAGACCGCGAGCAGGTCGACGGTGGCCGGATCACGCCCGGCGGTCCGCGCGGCCTTGGCGATGGCCCCGCCCACCGCCGCCAGGTTGGCGGCAATGTCGGGGCCGGGCGCCGCGGCGAAGACAGGCCTGCGTTCCGTTCCGGGATAAGCCATGGCAGTGTGAGGGCCTGATGTCTTGAAAAGCCAGAGTTGGCACGAATGTCGCGGACCCTAGCAGAGCAGGCCCGGTCGCTGAAGCTGGGGCGCGGTGATCGCGGGTTGCCGGCGCTCGTGCTGCTGACCGACCCCGTGCGTCTGCCCGATCCGCGCGCATTGTTGCCGCACTTGCCCGCCGGCAGCGCCGTCATCCTGCGGCACGGCGATCCGCTGGCCCGCGCAGCGCTGGCCATGCAACTTGCGCCGCTGTGCCGGCGCTTGCGGTTGCGGCTGCTGATCGCGGGCGATGCCGCGCTGGCGGTCCGGGTCGGGGCGGCCGGTGTTCATTGGCCTGAACGGCAGATTCCGCGCGGGCGCTGGCGGCGGCCGCGCAGCCTGTTCCTGGTCATGGCGGCGGCGCATGGCCGGGCCGCGCTGCAGCGGGCGGCGCGGGCCGGCGCGGATGCCGCGCTGCTGTCGCCGGTCCTGCCAACGCGGAGCCATCCCGGGGGAGCCGTACTGGGCGTGTGGCGTTTCGCGGCCCTTGTGGCCGGCGCGGTGCTGCCGGTTTATGCACTGGGCGGGATTGATCGCCGAACCGCGCGACGGCTCAGCGGTTCAGGCGCGGCGGGCATTGCCGCGATTGGCGGCCTGATCGAATAGCGCAGGCATCTGCAGACAGGCGCGCCGCAATGGACGCCGCCCAAAAGAAAACGGGGCGGACCGAAGTCCGCCCCGTCATTTTCCAACCCCTTGCGGGAATTAGAACGTGAAGCTGGTTTCCACCAGGACTTCGGTCGCTTCGTTTTCCGCAGTCGCAACATTGGTCGAGTCGTCCCAATCCCAGCGACGGATACCGGCGCCCAGCGTCACGCCCGGTCCGAGCGTGCGACGGGCCGACAGACCCCAGATGGTGACTTCGTCTTTGCCACCGGCCGTCTGGTCGATCGACCGGCTGGCATATTCGATGCCCGTCAGCCACGGACCCACGGCATAGGTCAGGCCGAGACGATAGGTAATGTCGTCTTCTTCCCGGTTGGCGGCGCCGCCGGTGTTGACGTTGGCGTCGTTCTTGAAGTAACCGCCGCCAAACGCAAAGGCTCCGAAGCTGAGCTGGCCGCCGATGACCCACTGCGTCTGGTCGAAGGTGCCGACCGCAGTCGACTCCTGGTCGCCCTTGGCATAGCCAGCGTTCGCCCGCACATCAACCTTGCCGAACGTCATCACGTAGTTGACGCTGACGTCCATGATATCGCCCTGGGCGGCGTCACCCGCCACCGCGGTCTCGTCCGGCGCGGCGATGCCGATGCCGAAGCGGCCCTGGTTTTCCACGATGTCCGGCGTGTAGGACGCACCGAGCTGGAAGCCGGCGAAACGCGGCGTGTAGTAAGTCATCTTCGTGCCGTCCTGCGACGACGGCGAGTAGATCGGGTTGGCCGCCTGGTTGCCCGTCGGCGCCGTCACTGCCTGCATCGTCGAAACACCGACGATCGCGGTCCCGAGCACGAAGGGACCCAGGGTGTTCATCTTGTTGGTCGCACCGTCGCGGTCGCCGATTTCAACGCGGCCCCAGACTTTCTGATTCTCGAGCCACATATAGGCTTCGTCAACGATGTCGGTTTCGCCAAGACTTGTGCGGTTGTTGCCCGCGCCGAGGGCGTTGCCGCCGGCGTTGGATTCACCTTCCAACCCGACTTCGACACCGACTTCGATGCCGTTGTCGAGCGTGGTCTTGCCTTTGAAGACGATCTGCGAGTCATGGCCGATGCCGAAGTTGCGCTTGCCGGCGCCCGCCTCGCCGACGCCGTCGTCCTGGCTGACATAGCCGAGCATGGCGCGGAAGTTGCCGCTCAGGCCGAGCTTGATCGGATCCGCGGCAAAGGCGCCGCCGGAGAACAGGCCGGCAGCCACCAGGGCCGTCGTGCCGATTAGTGCTTTCTTCATGAAGTGTGCCTCTCTCAGGAGTACCCGGCGGCGCGCGCCGCCGGACACTGTTTTTTACGTACTTGGACAGGGCGGATTACACCCGCGGACACACACCAGCGTCAAGCTTGGCCTCCGTGGTCATGTGTCATTTTCCGCGCAGTGTGGCGTTCGGGACACAGAATGTTTTTGCGTTGTTCGACAATATCTTGTGGGGTGTCCTTGAGGTGAACCGGTGATTCGTCCTATCCCTTGTGCATACAGGGAAGCTTGGCCGGGAACCCTCGCCGCGAGGCTGCGGCGGCGGTTGCGTTGGGCGACCGATCCCGTCACAGTCCCGCCGCGCCGTCATAATCTGGCCGGAATGCAGCGCTAGAGCCGATCCGGAACGTCCCGGATCGGGTAGAATGGCGGCGAAGGATGTAGAGAGACGATGATGATGGCAGACACGGCGGACCAGCCCCTTCAAATCGGACGTGTTTTCAGGCTTGTGGCCATGGTTCTGGCGGTCGGCCTCGCCCTTTCCGCCTGCGGCCGCATCCAGGCCGACCCGCCGACAGAATATGTCGAGGTCCAAAAGGGCGTGTCGGTGCCCCGCCAGGAAGCCGACAAGGTGTCGGGCGGCAAGATGTTCGGCGAGAACGGCGTCAACATCATGGGCCGCGACGAAGACAAGAGCGGCGGTGGCGGCGGCATCGGCGTCAACGCCTTCCTGTGGCGCGCCTCGCTCGACACCATTTCCTTCATGCCGCTGTCCTCGGCCGACCCGTTCGGCGGCGTCATCATCACCGACTGGTACAGCCCACAGCAGTCGCCGGACGAGCGCTTCAAGGTGACCGTCTACATTCTCGACACACGCCTGCGCGCCGACGGCGTCAAGGTGGCGCTGTTCAAGCAGCAGCGCGATCCGGGCCGCGGCACCTGGCTCGACGGCCAGGCCGGGGCGACCGCCGCCGCGGACATCGAGAACGCCATCCTGACACGCGCGCGCGAACTTCGGATCGCTTCCGCCTCCAAGTAGCGCGCCGGCCCATTCCCCAAGAAAGCAGCGGCGCCCTTGAGGCGCCGCTTGCAGTTTGGCGGCCCGGCGAGAATGATCGCCGCCGCAATCCAGAGCACCATCCATGACGACAGCAAGCACCGCCGCCGACGACACGCCCGAGCGTTACAACGCCAAGGAAGCCGAAGCCAAATGGCAGAAGCTGTGGGACGAGCGTGGCGTCTTCCGCGCCTCCGAGGACGCCTCGCGCCCGAAATACTACGTGCTGGAGATGTTCCCCTCTCCGTCGGGGCGCATCCACATGGGACATGTGCGCAACTACACGCTGGGCGACGTTGTGGCGCGCTACAAGCGCGCGCGCGGCTTCAACGTGCTGCACCCGATGGGCTGGGACGCCTTTGGCCTGCCGGCCGAGAACGCGGCGCGCGACCAGGGCGTGCATCCCGCCGCCTGGACCTATGACAACATCGCCAACATGCGGCGCGAGCTGAAGGGCATGGGCCTGTCGCTCGACTGGGACCGCGAGATCGCGACCTGCCACCCGGGGTATTACCAGCACCAGCAGGCGCTGTTCCTCGACTTCCTTGAGGCGGGCCTCGTCTATCGCCGCAAGTCGATGGTGAACTGGGATCCGGTCGACCACACCGTGCTGGCCAACGAGCAGGTGATCGACGGCCGTGGCTGGCGGTCGGGCGCGCTGGTGGAAAAGCGCGAGCTCTCGCAGTGGTTCTTCAAGATCACCGCTTTCTCCGACGACCTGCTGCAAGCACTGGGCCCGCTCGAACGCTGGCCCGAGCGCGTGCGGCTGATGCAGGAGAACTGGATCGGCCGGTCGGAAGGCCTGCGCTTCGACTTCGACGTCGAGGGCCGCGCCGAACGTTTGCCCGTCTTTACCACACGGCCCGACACGCTGTTCGGCGCGAGCTTCGTCGCCGTGTCGCCCGACCATCCGCTGGCCAAGGATGTTGCGAAGAAGAGCAACGCCGCCGCCGACTTCATCGCCGAATGCCAGCGCATGGGGACGAGTGAGGCCGCCATCGAGCAAGCCGAGAAGCGTGGCCACGACACCGGCCTGATCGCGACGCATCCGCTGCTGCCTGGCCTGCGCCTGCCCGTCTACATCGCCAACTTCGTGCTGATGGATTATGGCACCGGCGCCATCTTCGGCTGCCCCGCGCATGACGCGCGCGACCTGGAATTCGCCCGCAAATACGGTCTGCCCGTGCGGCCCGTGGTCTTCCCGAAGGATGCCGGCGCGGACTTCGCCATCGGCGACGAGCCCTATACGGGCGACGGCGTGCTGACCCACTCGCAATTCCTCGACGGTCTTGGCGTCGATGCCGCCAAGTCGGCGATGATCGCGCGCATGGAAGAAACGGGACGCGGTGAGCGCACGGTGAACTTCCGCCTGCGCGACTGGGGCGTGTCGCGCCAGCGCTACTGGGGCTGCCCGATCCCGGTGATCCATTGCGGCACATGCGGGGCCGTGCCGGTGCCGCGGGACCAACTGCCCGTCGTGCTGCCCGAGGACGTCACCTTCGACAAGCCGGGCAACCCGCTGGAGCGCCACCCGACCTGGAAGCATGTGAACTGTCCGAAATGCGGCGCCAAGGCCGTGCGCGAGACGGACACCTGCGACACCTTTGTCGATTCGAGCTGGTATTTCGCGCGCTTCTGCAGCCCGCGCGCCGACATCCCGGTGGTGAAGTCAGCGGTCGATTACTGGCTGCCGGTCGACCAGTACATCGGCGGCGTCGAACACGCGATCCTGCACCTGCTCTATTCGCGCTTCTTCATGCGCGCCATGCACAAGACCGGACATGTGAAGGTGGACGAACCCTTCGCCGGCCTGTTCACGCAAGGCATGGTGCTGCACGAGAGCTATCGCGCGGCGGACGGCAAGTGGCTCTACCCCGAAGAGGTGCAACTCAACGCCGACGGCAGCGCCACGCAGATCGAGGGCGGCCAGCCCGTCACCGTCGGCCGCCGCGAGGTGATGTCGAAATCGAAGAAGAACGTGGTGCAGCCCGGCGCCATCATCGAGGAATTCGGCGCCGACACGGCGCGCTGGTTCGTGCTGTCGGACTCACCGCCGGAACGTGACCTGGAGTGGACCGATTCCGGCATCCAGGGCGCCTGGCGCTTCACCAACCGCCTGTGGCGGCTGGTCGGCGCGCTGGCCGATGTGCTGCCGCCCGCCGGCACGCCCGCACCCGGCCAGATGGGCGATGCGGCCATGGCGCTGCGCCGCACCGTGCACAAATCCATCGTGCAGCTGACCGGCGATCTCGAAAGCTTCCGCTTCAATCGCGCGGTTGCCCGCGCCTATGAATTCGCCAACGCGCTGGGCGATCTGAAGCCCGGCACCCCCGATGCCAACTGGGCCCTGCGCGAAGGGCTGGAAACGATCGTGCGCCTGCTGGCGCCGATGATGCCGCATCTGGGCGAAGAGCTGTGGCACAAGCTTGGCCACAGCACGTTGCTGGCCGAGATGCCCTGGCCCGAGGCAGACGCCGCATTGGCCGCCGACGATCAGGTCACCATTGCCGTGCAGGTGCAGGGCAAGCTGCGCGCCACGCTGGTGGTGGCCAAGGACATGCCGCAGAAGGAACTCGAGGCGCTGGCCCTCGCGGAAGAGAATGTCTTGCGCTTCATGGAAGGCAAGCCCGCGCGCAAGGTCATCGTCGTGCCGAATCGCATCGTGAATATCGTTGTCTGAAGGGCCGCGCTTTCTAGCGCCGCGCCGGCTCGATCCCCAGCAGGCGGTCGAGCGACAGTGCTCCCGGCCCGCGCGTGAGCAGGAACAGTAGCGGCACGGTCCACAGCAGGTGTTCGTTCCAGGCCTGCGGATAGACGAGCGTCTGGATCACCAGCGTCATGGCCAGCAGCGGCAGCGTGGCGAGCCGCGTCAGCAGCCCGGCAAACAGGAACAACGGCGCGGCGAGTTCCACCGCCGTGCCGAGCGTTGCCGCGAGTTCTGGCGGCAGCAGCGGCAGGTCATATTCGTCGCGGAACAGCAGCACCGCGAGATCCCAGCTTTCGATCTTGAGCAGGCCCGAGCGGAAGAAGACGCCACCTACGGCGACACGCATCAGAAGCTGCAGCACCGGCAACGGCGCGGCGGATTCCAGCCACGCCTGCACGGCGCGAAGGCGCAGTCGCCAGCTCGTTGTGGTGGATGCAACCCCTGCGGTGGTTGTCATGGCGATACCCTTTCCAGCGAAAAGTCCGTGACACAGCCGTCGCCCAGAAGGGCGGAGAAGGCCGCGGCGAGATCGAATCCGTCACCAGCCGCGACGGTGGCTTCGCCCAGGCTATGCCCATCCGCCAAGGCCCTTCGGAAGGCGAAGTCGGGGGCAGACAGATCGCGTGCCTCGATCGCGTCGCCCGCGCGGCGTATCAGCAGCCGGGTCGGTCCGGCATTCTCCATGTCGATGCGCGTGTCCAGCCCGCCTTCGCGCGCCACGCGCCACAGCAGCGCGGCAGGCAGGTCAGAGGCGACCAGGCGCACGGCGTCATTCCAGGTGAAGTTGAGGTCGGCAGCCTGATCCGGCGCAATGGAGGCGAGGCGTGCCGGATCGAGCGGTGTCCGAACCGGCGCTTCGGCCACCGCCGCCGCCGCATTCTCGATACGCGCCACGTCTGGCAGCCAGGGATAGTCGCGCGCGGCTTCGAAGCCGGCGAGGAAGTCCGCCAGGCCATCACCATAGCGCGCCACCCGGGGGTCCGTGGGCGGATGCCCGGCAATGAACTGCGCCGCCAGGAAGGCGAAGAAGCCATCGCCCACCAGCTTGACCACGGCTGGGAAGCGGCCGCGCAGAACTGCCGTCAGGCTCGTCCGTACGTGGCGCTGGTGGATGTGCAGACGTTGTGGCGTCGCCAGGAGGCCGGGCGGCGGTGCGGCCCCACTGGGCGTGGCGACGCCCAGCCGAATCTGTGCGGCCAACGCCGCCTGGAGCTCAGGCAGCATCGTCACCGACCTTCTCGCGCCGCACCGCGGTGGCAACGACATCAGCACGCGATGCCTCGGCCTGCAGCACCGCAAGCTT
>CAXNFA010000038.1:0-8349 GCA_964201105.1 Alphaproteobacteria bacterium
ATGGTCTGGCTTGTGCGCCGCGATCTCGGCGACGAATTTGAACTTGTCGCGAATGCCTTCGTAAAAGTCACCATAGCGTGTCGGGTCGTGGCGGAAATCCCGCGCGATGACATGCATCTTGCCGAGATACTCGCCAACCTTGCGCGCCGCCGGCCCCGGGTCGGGTTGCGAGAACAGCAGCGTGCCTTCCACCCATTCGAACAGCGCCACGTCGCGCGGCCCATCCGGCCCCTGCAGGGTGATCAGATAGCCGCCTTCCGGTAGGGCCAGACCGGTGGCCACGGGAATACCGCGCGCCTTGATGAAGGCCAGGAACTCCAGCTCGTAGTCGTTGCCGCCCCGCACCGTGTAGTTGGCGCGCCAGACCCGTGCGGCACAGCGCTTGCCGGCCGTCTTGATCAAGTAGACGTCGTTCATGCCGCGGACCAGCAGCTCGCAATGGAACGGGTCGGGCAATTCCCAGCGACGCTGGATCTCGATGCCAAGGGGCTTGGCGTCGAGGATGGTGTGGACGGTGGGGAAGGTTGCCTTGGGCATGAAGACCTCGGTGAGCGGTACGGCGGCCCGCGACAGGCGGGCGAGTATGCCGGATCAATGCTGATTCACAAGTCTCAAGGGGCTGTTTGGTATGCCACCCGACGCTTCTGTAGTTTGATTTGTCTCATTGAGGGCAGGTTAGCATGCAGTATAATCAGCGGCAGCCCTGCTCCACGGCGGGGCTTCATCGCAGTTCGAACGGGCAGGGGCCAGCGTCGGAAATCACCCTTCGCGGCAGACGCATTGGTCAAGCAGCAGCGCGCTTATCTTCCGACGCCGGAGCCGCAAGGGCTCATCCATTGCCGCTGGGCGGGCGACAAGGGCCCCGTGGTGATTCTGCTCCACCAGGTTCCGCTGTCCTGCCGCCAGTTCGAGCGCGCCATCCCCGTGCTGGGTGACTTCTGCCGCGCCTGGGGCCTCGACATGCCGGGCTACGGCATGTCGCCGGCGCCACCCGGCCCGCTTTCCCTACAGGAATATGCCCGGCGGATGATCGGGGCGATTGATGCGCTGGGCGCAGAGCGATTCGCGTTGGCGGGGCTGGAGACCGGCGTGGCGCTGGGCGCGGAAATCTTCCGCCAGGTCGGGGCGAATCGTGTCTCGCATTTCATCGCCATGGCGCCGCCGCCGGTCGATTCTGTCGGCCGCCAGGCCTTCATCGACGACATCGGTGAACCGCGAAAGGTCGATGGCACGCACGCGCTTCCGGTTTGGCAGCGGTTGCAGCGGCGCTGGGGTGAAGACACCGACAACGCGACACTGCGCATGGCCTTCACCGAAACCAACAACGTCTACGGGCGCTATCACTGGGGCATGAAAGCCTTTGCCGATTACGACTATGCGGATGCGCTGCGCGGCATCTCCTGCCCGACGGTGGTGCTGTCGGGCGAGCTGGATTCCATGCTGCCGCACGCGCCGGCCGTCGCTGCGCTGATTCCCCAGGCGCAACACATTGTCGTCCCGGGAGGCCGCGCGCCCCTGGTGTCGATCGAACGCAACAGGTTTGCCGATGTCATCGGCGATTTCGTAGGCAGGGCTTGATTGATGGACCAGACAATCGACAGCAGCGTGACCCAAAGGCTCGCCCGCGAAGTGGCAACCACGCCGGCGGCCTCCATTCCGGCCGCCGCCCTTGATGCGATGAAGCGGCTGTTCATCGACCATATCGGTATCACCTATATGGGCCACGCCTTCTGCGGCCAGGCGCTGCATGACTATGCGCGCGATGTCGGCGGCCGGCCTGATGCTGTGCTGATCGGCAGCGGCGCGCGCGTGTCGGCGGAGCTGGCGGCCGGCGTTAACGCCCAGGTTTGCCGCAACACGGATTTCGAGGAAACCGGGCCGGCCCAGCACACCGGCCCGCTCAACATCCACACGGCCTTCGCCATGGCCCAGCGGACCGGCGCTTCGGGGCGGGAGATGCTGGCAGCGTCGGCGCTCGGCTATGTGCTGAACAGCCGCTTCCATTTCGCGCGCCGCACCGACAACACGGCGCCGCAGCACCGCATCGTCTCCGCCGCCATTGCCGCCCGGCTGAATGGCTTCGACACCGAAAAGACCGCGAGGGCGATGAGCCTGGCGCTGGAAATCCCGCTGCGGCCGCACGCCTTTCCGCTCGACGCCAAGGCGCCGAAGGCCAAGCGCATCTCGCCGCTGGGCATGCAGCCGCTGTTCCATGCCCGCGCCGGCGTACAGGCGGTGGTGATGATCGAACATGGCTTCGAATCCGTTGGCGACGAACTCGACAACAATGTCGGCGACTATGACATCGCGGCGCTGACCGATCCGGCGACGCCGTGGGGCGCCATCGCTGAGCATATGGAACTCAAGCCCTGGGTGTGCAGCCGCGGCGCGCAATGTGCCATGCAGGCGCTGGACGAACTGGTGAAGCAGCATGGCATCGACGCCAGGGCCATCAAGGCGATCCGCCTGCGCCTGTCGAAGATGTATCTGCGCCCGCACCAGTGGGACCCGGCGCCGGACAACTACTGGCAGGCGATCTATTCGACCCAGTGGGCGGCGTCGATGGTGCTGCAGCAGATCCCGCCGGGCCCCAAATGGGTCGTGGCCGACCGGCTGGCCGACCCCTTTGCACGCAAGCTCGCCGCCATGGTTGAGATCACTGAGGACGAGGAGTCGACCCGCGCCTATGTCGAGCTGCGCCGCCTGGATTGCCGCGGCAGCGTGGAGATCGACGTGGGCGGCAAGACCTTGTCGGCCAGCTGCACCAACCGCAATACCTGGGGCGCGGGCGGCAAGCCGATGACCGACGCTATGATTGCAGACAAGTTCCTGGAGGCAACCTCGCTGTCGATGGCGCCATCGCGTGCGCGCGAACTGCTCGCAGCGCTGCAAAGTATTGAAGATGTCGCGGATGTGAGAACTATTGCCGCGCTGCTGTAATGGCCTTGAGTGACGAATTGAAAAGAGGATGCCTGACATGAATTATCGACTGACATCGGCCGCGACTGCAGTGGCGCTTGCCCTCACCGGAGTTGCCATTCCGACCGCGCATGCACAGCAGGATGCCAAGGACACGCTGCGTGTCGGCATGTATTCCAAATCGGTCCCGCGCGGCAACGTCTATGCCATCCAGAACATCTGGCCCAGCATGTTCTGGTGGGAGTCGGTGTTTGATTCTTTCGTGCGCGTCGACGAGAACGCCAAGACCGTTCCGCATGCGGCCGAGAAGTGGGAACTCGTCAATCCGACAACTTGGCGCCTGACCTTCCGCAAGGACGTCACCTTCTCCAGCGGCCGGACGAACGACGCCGCCAACATCGTCAAGGTGTTCGACTATCTGAGCACCGAGAAGGGGCGCATCACCAACATCATGCAGACCGTGAAGATCGTCAGCTACAAAGCGGTCGATTCCCACACGGTCGAGTTTGTGACAGCGACGCCCGATCCGCTGCTGATCCCCAAATTCGCCCAGTTCTATGTGGGTGACATGCAGGCCTTCGAGGAGCTTGGCCCCGAAGGCTTCGGCAGCAACCCGGTGGGCTCCGGCCCCTACAAGGTCACTTCCTGGAATGACCAGCAGATGATCGGCGTGCCGAATGAGAAGAGCTGGCGTCCGGGCAAGGCGAAGAACATCCGCATCGTCGAACTGCCCGAACCGTCGGCGCGCCTGGCCGCGCTTGAATCGGGCCAGGTCGACATGATCATCAACATGGGCCCGGACGATGTGCCGCGCATTCGGGCGGCCGGCAACCAGGCGATCGTCGACCCGGCGCCAAACATCATCTCCATGGCGACCTTCACCGTCGACTTCGCCAACCGCTGGCCCAACCTGAACGGCAAGACGCCCTTCGCCGACAAGCGCGTGCGCCAGGCGGTGAACTATGCCGTCAACCGTGAGGCCATGACGCAGGACTTCTTCAAGGGCCTGGTGAAGCCGGCCAGCCAGCCGGCCTCGCCGCTGACCTTTGGCTACAACCCGGACGTGAAGCCCCACGCCTATGATCCGGTGAAGGCCAAGCAGCTGATGGTGGAGGCGGGCTATCCCAACGGCTTCTCGCTGGTTATGGAGCCGGTGCCGGCCAACTTTATCGGTGGCAATGAGATACTGCAGATCATGGCGGCCGATCTCTCGAAGATCGGCATCAAGCTGGAGATCCTGCCGCAGCCCTTTGCCACCTGGTCGCAGCTCTACAACCAGCGCAAATGGAACGGTGAGATGACCAACTTCTCGATGATCCTGGCGCCGGTCATGGACGCCTCGGTTCCCTTCCAGGCGACCTATGGCTGCAACCTGCAGCGCACCTTCACATGCATCGAGGAGCTGAACCCGCTGATCGCGGCCCAGGCGGTCGAGATGGACCCGAAGAAGCGTGAAGTGCTGCTGAAGGAACTGATGAAGAAGTCGGCCGAGGAAGAGCTGTCGATCATGCTCTTCGAAGGCATCGACATCACCGGCGTGGCGAAGCGCGTGAAGGGCTTCAAGCAGGTGAACCGCATCATTCACTACGACGCGCTGTCAATCGACTAGGACGACCAAGGAAAGGGCGGTGCCGGACCGGCGCTGCCCTTTCATTCATTTCCAACATGACGTCCTCGAATACGCACTGAAAGAGAGTCCATGTCCGTTCTGCCCATTGTTCATTCCACCGTAGATGCCGTCGCGCTCGAGCCCGAGATTGCCGCCCGCTACGACCTGCCGAAGCGCCCCCATGTGGAGCTGCTCGCGCCTGGCATGAATGACGTCTACACCGTGCTCGCCGGTTCCGAACGCTACGCTGCCCGCCTGTGGCGCGCCGGCCGCCGCACCGGCAAGGACGTGTCCTACGAACTCGACTATCTCGACTTCCTGCTGAAGGAAGGCATTTCCGTCATCCCGTCGATCCGGGGCAAGGACGGCAGCAACTATTTCACTGTCGATGCCGTGGACGGGCCGCGCCAGGTCGCGCTCTTCACCTGGGCCGAAGGCGAAGGCTTCAACCTCAATCCCACCGTGAAGCTCGCCGACCAGATCGGCGGGTTGATGGCCAAGCTGCATGTCGTGTCGCGCCGCTGGCCGCGCGCGGCGGAACGGCCGCTCGCCGTCACAAAGCGCATCGAGAACCGCATGCCGCTGGTCATGCGGCTGGCGTCCTATCGCGAAGACTACCAGGCCATGTTCCGCCAGATCGGCGAGGCGCTGATCAAGAGGCTCGACGGCCTGACCGATCCCGAGCTGATGGGCGCGACGCATGGCGACAGCACGCCGTCCAACTTCTTCATCAAGGATGGCGAAGTCACGATGCTCGACTTCGAAACTTGCGGCTACGGCTTCCTGTCGCACGAGTTGGCGAGCTTCTACTGGTCGTCGAACAAGAACAACGTGCCGGACGAAATCTCGGCAAACTACAACGCGGCCTATGACCGGGTGCGTCCGCGCAGCAAGGAAGAGAAGGATCTCTTCCCGCTTTTTGTCTGCAACAAGGTCTTCGATTATCTCAGCGGCTATGCTTATGGCGTCAATGCGCTGGGACCGAACGCCTTCCGCTATCCCGGCCTCGACTGGATGGCGAAGTCGGTGCACCAGCGCGCCACGGAAGCGAAGCTGATCTGATGAAGCTCGAACGGGCCTATATCCCGACTCCGGCGCCGCAGGAGCAGATCCATGCGCGCTTTGCCGGCACCTCGGGCCCGTTCGTCTTCTTCCTTCATCCCTGGCCGCTTGGCAGCCTGCAGTTCCAGCATGTGATCCCGCCGCTGGGCGAACGCTATCGCGCCTATGGGCTGGATGCGCCGGGCTTCGGCATGTCGCCCTCCACGCTTACGCTGCAGCCTTTCGAGGAATATGCAAGCCGCCTGCTCGATGCGATCGACGCCCTGGGCGCGGAGCGCTTCACGCTGGTTGGCGCCGAAATCGGCGTTGCCGTGGCGGCCGAGATTGCGCGCCGCGCAGGCCTGCGGGTGGAGCGTATCCTCGCGCTTGCCGTGCCGCCGGCGGACCCGGCCGGCCACGCGGCCTATATTGCGGACCTCGGCGAAGCCAGCCCCGGCCAGGATGGCCGCCATGTCGAGCGTGTCTGGCAACAGATTGCCCGCCGCCTTGGCCCCGATCCCGATCCGGCGCAGATGGAGCAGGCCTTCACCGATTTCATGAATGTCTACAACCGCTATCACTGGGGCATCAAAGGCTATGCCGCCTATGATCTTGCCGCTGCGCTGCGCGATATCCGTTGCCCCACCCTGTTCCTGTCCGCTGGCCGCGATCCCTTTGCGGCCCATGCGCCTGCCGCTGCCACGCTTGTGCCGGGCGCAATCCATCGTGTTATTGAGGGCGCACGCCCCTTGCTGGCCTGGACCGATCCCCGGACGTTTCTCACTGCTTTCGAAGACTTCATGAAAATGGAACCTGCCGCATGATCAAGCTCTATTCCGCTCCGACTCCGAATGGGCACAAGGTGCACATCATGCTGGAGGAGCTGGGCCTGCCCTATGAAGCCAATGTCGTGCGCATCGGCAAGGGTGAGCAGTTCAAGCCGTCCTTCCTGAAGATCAGCCCGAACAACAAGATCCCGGCGATCATCGACACCGATGGCCCGGGCGGCAAGCCGATCTCGGTCTTCGAGACCGGCGCCATCCTGTTCTATCTGGGTGAGAAGACCGGCAAGTTCCTGCCAAAGCGCACGCGCGAGCGCATGGAGGTCATGCAGTGGCTGATGTTCCAGATGGGCGGCATCGGCCCCATGCTGGGTCAGGCGCATCATTTCCGTCACTACGCGCCGAGGAAGATCCCCTATGCCTACGACCGCTACACCAACGAGGCGGCGCGTCTCTATGGGGTGATGGACCGCCAGCTCAAGAAGTCGAAGTTCCTCGCGAACGACAAATATTCGATCGCCGACATGGCCTGCTATCCCTGGATCGGGATGCACGCCCGCCAGGGTCAGGATATGAAGGACTTCAAGAATGTGAAGCGCTGGCTGGAAACCATCGCGGCCCGTCCGGCGGTGAAGCGCGGCATGCAGGTGCTGGTTACCAGTCCGGAACCGGAGAAGCCGAAATTCAGCGCCACCGCGCGCGACGTGCTGTTCGGCAAGACGCAGTATCAGAAGCGCAAGTAGCGCGCTCCTGCGGCGTCAGGCGATGCCCGGCGGGTTGGGGCCGACGCGAACGATGCGCTTGCCGATATTGCCACCGGCCAGCATGTCGATCATCGCGTCAGGCGCCTTTTCCAGCCCGTCGACCACGTCCTCGCGATAGCGCAGCTTGCCGTCCTTTATCCAGGCGGCAAGCTGTGTGATGCCGGCATCGAATTCCCGATGATAGTCGTGGATGATGAACTGCGTCAGGCTGAGATGGCCGGGCCAGGTCCAGGGCTTGCCGCCGGCAGTTGAACTGTATTGCTCCGTATAGCCGATGATGCTGACGCGGGCACCGGGGTTCAGCAGGCCGGCTGCCGTTTCCGCAATCCTGCCGCCGACATTGTCGTAGAACATGTCCACACCGTTTGGCGCCTCGCGCCGGATGGCGGCAGCAAGGTCCGTTGCGCTGCGGTAGTTGATGCAGGCGTCATAACCCAGCTCGTCCACCACGACGCGGCATTTCTCGTCGGTGCTGGTCAGGCCGATGACGCGGCAGCCCAGTATCTTGCCGATCTGCCCGGCGATGGAACCAACATTGCCCGCGGCGGTCGACACCAGCATGGTTTCGCCGGCGCGCGGCTTCAGGTCGTTCAGCACCGAGAAATAAGCGGTCAGGCCGCCGTTGCCCAGCACGCCGATGGCGGTGGAGATGGGGCCATGCTCCAGCTTCACCTTGCGCGTGCCATAGGGATTGTTGACGTAATGGCCGCGGCCGTCTGACAGGCCATGGCTCTGCCAGCCCAGGAACTCCTGCACGATGTCGCCCGGTCTGAAGTCCGGGTGATTGGAGACGAGCACCTCGGCCACCGTGTTGCCGAACATGGCGCCATAGAGCGGCACCTGTTCGGTATTGCGCGGCGTCGCATTCATCAGCAGGCGCTGCTTCGGGTCCATCGACAGCCAGATGACGCGCGCCAGATACTTGCCGGGTGGTGGCGCGGGGATCATGTCTTCGACGAACTGGAAGTCCGCGCGCACCGCGGGCCCCACTGGGCGCCGTGCCAGCAGCCAGCGCCGCCAGCTGCCCTCGACCTGGGGCTTTTGCTGCTCGAACAGGATCTGCGTCACGTCCTTGGCCACGGGAACCGCCGTCTTGAATGAGGATGACACCAGCTTACGCCTGGCGGCCGGCGTCGGCGATCACTTCGAACGAATGTAGCCTCGCCTTGTGGTCGTAGACGTCGGACACGATCATCAGCTCGTCGGCGCCGGTCTCCGCCGCCAGCGACCGGAT
>CAXNFA010000039.1:0-8177 GCA_964201105.1 Alphaproteobacteria bacterium
CTCGCCACGCTGCACCAGGTTGACCACGCGCTTGAAGTCGGCAAGGTCGAGCATGGTGATCTGCGCGACGTCGACGAACTGCTTGCGCACGTCCTTGATCGTCTCGGCGTGATCTTCGGTAAAGGACGCCCAGCCCTTTTCCTTGAGCCGCTTGACGCGGCGCATCCAGTTGGGGTCGAGCTCGTTGCCCTGCTGCTGCTTCAGGAAGCTCTCGCGCGACACGCCGCAGGATTCGGCCAGGCGGAACAGCTGCATCTCAAAGTTCAGCACGCGGCGGTTCAGGCCGTAATGCTGGTCAAGCAGCGCCTCGATGCGGTTGTTGTTGAAGTGGATGCCCAGCATCTGCTCGGCAAACTCTTCCTTCAGCTTCTCCAGACGCTTTTCCTGCGCCGGGGTGAAGGTGTCCTTGCTCAGCTCGGTGTCGAGGCGGACCTCAAGAAGCTTGTGAATCTTCTTCCAGGTGCCCGCCATGGCGTTGAAACGCGCCAGCACGCCTGGCAACAGGGCCTGTTCCATCACGGCGAGCGAGACCGTGTTCTCGCCCTCGTCGTCGTCGTCGCGACCTTCCGCTCCCTCGGCCTCTTCCTCGCCCTCCCCCGCTGCGGCGGCGGGCGCCGGCGTGGGAACGGCGATCACAGGCACAGTGCCTTCCGGCGCCGCGGCCTTCAGATCGGCCGACAGGCTCTCATCCTCACCCGGCTTGCCGCCATAGGTGGCATCGAGATCGATGATGTCGCGCAGCAGGGTCTTGCCCTCGCGCAAGGCATCGCGCCAGTCGGAAATGGCGCGCATGGTGATCGGGCTGTCACAAAGGCCCGCGATCATCTGGTCGCGGCCGGCCTCGATCCGCTTGGCGATCTCGATTTCGCCCTGGCGCGACAGAAGTTGGATCGAGCCCATTTCGCGCAAATACATGCGGACGGGATCATCGGTGCGGTCGAGCTCTTCCTTGGCGGGCTTGGCGGCCACTTCGCCACCAGCGCCGTCTTCGGCGGCGTCGGTGGCCGGCTCGGCCTCCTCGCTCTCCTCGTCATTCTCGACGATGTTGACGCCCATTTCCGACAGCATGGCCATCGTGTCCTCGATCTGTTCGGAGGACACTTGTTCGGCGGGCATCGCCTCGTTGATCTCGTCATAGGTGACGTAGCCGCGCTCTTTGGCGCGGGCGATCATCTTCTTGATCGCCTGGTTGACCGAGTCGATGAGGGGGCTATCAGAGCTTTCCTCGGTCTTTTCCGGTTCCGCTGCCGGGGCTTTTACTGCTTTCGTGGCCATTTCTACCTGTCCCGTCGCTGTCCCGCGCCGCACTTTTGGCGGCTCAGGAGCTTTCCCCTTGCCCAGATCTCTTGCGCTTTTCTTCGAGTCGGAGTTCGACAAGCGCATCCCGTTTTTCATCGCTCGAGTCCTCGGCATACTCGTGCGCAGCTGCCTGGGCCTCGCCCAGAACTAACGGCCGTTCCTGCACAGACAGGACGCCTCGCCACGCCACTTCAACCTCATCAAGAGACTTGTCGGCCCGCAAACCCAAGAGGGGGCGCGCCGCTTGCGCGACACGCTCAGCCAGGTCGCCAATGCCGTGTTGTCGGAGGTGGGCGTGCAGGGTCCCGCTGTCAAGAAGGTCAGCCGCAGTAGCGGAAACCTCTACTATCGCCCTTCTCAGCCTGTCAAGGTTGGCATCGTCTAAGTGCATGTCGGCAAAGGTTTCTTCCACCCGCCCCAGCAATTCGGGGCGCAGGAGGACAAGTCCGATGATGCTGCGCTCCCGCGCCGTGCCGGGAAGGCCGCGGCCCAAGGCACTGTTGCGCAAGGCGGAAGTGGCGCCGGCCAGCGGTGGCACGAATTTTGTTCGCCCATCACGGCCCTCGCCCCGGCGGAAATTGCCATCGCCGCGCCAGGGCGGCCGGTCGCCGGCCGGGGCCTGGCGGCGGAATTCGGCGGCAAAGCGGGCCCGGAAGCTGCGCTGATAGGCCTCGCGCACCTCAGGATCAGTGACGCGGCGGGCGAGTGCCTCCAGCCGGCCCTTCAGCCCGGCCTCGCGCTCCGGGCTGTCGATCACCTGCTGGTCATGCTCGCGCTGCCAGAGAAGGTCAGCCAGCGGCACGGCCCGCTCGATCACATCCTTCATGGCCGTGGGCCCTTGCGCCTTGATAAGGCTGTCCGGGTCTTCACCGGCCGGAAGGTGGGCAAAACGGAGTGATTGGCCAGGTTTCAAAAGCGGAAGAACCTTGTCGGCCACTGAAAGGGCAGCGCGCTGGCCAGCGGCATCGCCATCAAGGCAGACCACAGGTTCGGGCGCGAGGCGCCACAAAAGCTGCACCTGGTCTTCGGTCAGCGCCGTGCCCAGGGGAGCAACAGCCTGATTGAAACCTGCCTGGGCCAGTCCGATCACATCCATATAACCTTCGGCGATCAAGGCGGTTCCGCTTTCCCGGATCGCGCCACGCGCCTCGAACAGGCCGAACAACACTTTTCCCTTGTGGAAAAGGACCGTATCGGGCGAATTCAGGTATTTCGGCTTGCCGTCGCCCAGGATGCGGCCGCCAAATGCAATGGTCCGGCCCCTGGCGTCGGTAATCGGAAACATCACGCGGTCGCGGAAGCGGTCGAAACTGGCCCCGCCCTCCTCCGGCTTGATAACGAGGCCGGTGGCGACAAGCTGGTCTTCCGTCACGCCCCGCGCCAGCAGGGCTTCCTTCAGCCCGGTCCGGGCGCCCGGCGCGAAGCCGAGGCGAAAGCGCTTCTGGGTCTCCGCCGACAGGCCGCGTTTCGCGAGGTATTCGCGTGCCACCTTGCCAACCCCGGCGCCAAGCTGGGCCTGGAACCATTTGACCGCCTGGTCCATCACCTCATGCAGGGTCTTGAGGCGCGAGGCCTCTTCCTCTGCCTCGCGGGAGCCGCGCGGCACTTCCATGCCCGCCTCGCCGGCCAGCCGCTCCACCGCCTCGGGGAAGGACAGGCCTTCGACCTTCATCAGCCAGGTGAAATGGTCGCCATGCTCGCCGCTGGAAAAGCAGTGGTAGAAGCCCTTTTCGGGCACCACGGTGAAGGATGGGCTTTTTTCGTTCTGGAAGGGGCTCAGGCCGACATATTCGCGGCCGCGCTTGACCAGCTTGACCTTGCGCCCGACCAGATGCTCCAGCGAGACGCGGGCGCGGATTTCGTCGAGGAAGCCGGGCGGGTAAGCCATGCGGCCCCGGATCTCAGGCCGCGCCGGACAATTGCTGCTTCACGAGGGCGCTGGCTTTGGAAAAGTCCATGCGACCGGCATATTTGGCGCGCAGCGCGGCCATTGCCTTGCCCATGTCCTTGATCGCCGTGGCGCCGACTTCGCCCAGCGTCTCATTGATCGCGCTCACGATTTCCGCATCGCTGAGCTGCTGGGGCAGGAAGGATTGGATGATCTCGATCTCTTCCTTCTCCTGATCCGCGAGATCCTGGCGGTTGCCCTGTTCATACATCAGGATCGAATCACGGCGCTGGCGCACCATGGTCTGCAGCAGCGCCATGATATCGTCGTCGGCGATGGTTCCGTTGCGGCCATCGGTGCGGGCGGCGATGTCACGGTCCTTGAGCGCCGCGAGAATCAGCCGCAAGGTGGAAACCCGCCGTGCCTGCTTAGCCTTGAGGGCCTCTTTCAGCGCTTCGCTCAGGCGTTCTCGCAGCATGGACGGCAGTTCCGCGATGTCGTGATGGGAAGCGACCACACTACGCCAACCCCCAGCGCGAAGCAAACGCCGCGGGATTAAGCAAAGCCTTGAAAATCAGGCATAACTCGCATGCGCAGAACGCAGTGATCGATCCTTGACGGCGACGGACCGCTTGCTTATGGTCCGCCGGATTTTCGGTCCGGGCACGCGTTTTCCGCCGCTTTTCCGCCGCTTCGGACCGATCTCACGGACCGCAGCAATTTACTCCCGGCAGGAGCCCACAGGATGGCGCATCCGACCCCAACCCACGCCCGGAACCCCAACACAGGGGCCGCGGCGGTGATGGTCCTCGCCGACGGCACGGTTTTGCGCGGCGAGGGGCTTGGGGCATTTGGCACCACCGTCGGCGAAGTCTGCTTCAACACCTCGATCACCGGTTACCAGGAGATCATCACTGATCCTTCCTATGCCGGGCAGATCATCACCTTCACTTTCCCCCATATCGGCAATGTCGGCACCAATGCCGAGGATATCGAGACGGTGACGCCAGCCGCGCGCGGTGTGGTGCTGCGCGCCGCGATCACCGATCCGTCGAATTTCCGTTCGAGCCGCCATCTCGACGCCTGGCTCAAGTCCTTCAACCTGATCGGCATCAGCGGCATCGACACGCGCCGCATCACCCGGCTGATCCGCGACGGCGGCCCGCAGACCGGCGTCATCTGCCACGCCCAGAATGGCGAGATCGACATCGAGGCGCTTAAGACCAAGGCCCGCGCCTGGCCGGGGCTCGAAGGAATGGACCTCGCCAAGGAAGTGAGCTGCCTGCAGAGCTACACCTGGAACGAGGGCCGCTGGACACTGGGCAAGGGCTACGCCCGCGAAGACAAGCCGCGCTTCAACGTGGTCGCCATCGACTATGGCGCCAAGCGCAACATCCTGCGCTGCCTCGCCGCCGCCGGCTGCGCCGTGACGGTCGTTCCCGCGAGCGCCAGCACGGAAGAAATCCTGCGCCACAAGCCCGACGGCATCTTCCTGTCGAACGGCCCTGGCGATCCGGCCGCCACCGGCATCTATGCCCTGCCGGTGCTGAAGGACCTGATCCAGACCGGCAAGCCGATGTTCGGCATCTGCCTTGGCCACCAGTTGCTCGCGCTTGCACTCGGTGCCAGGACCGAGAAGGGCGACCACGGCCATCGCGGCGCCAACCACCCGGTCAAGGATCTCGCCACGGGCAAGGTCGAGATCACCAGCCAGAACCACGGTTTCTTCGTCGATCCGAAGTCGCTGCCGACGGGCGTGGAAACCACGCATGTGTCGCTGTTCGACGGCACGGTCGAAGGGATCAGGGTGACGGGCAAGCCAATCTTCTCGGTGCAGTATCACCCCGAGGCCTCCCCCGGCCCGGAAGACTCCCACTATCTCTTCGAGCGCTTCACGGCGCTGATGGAAAAGAAATCGTGATGGCGGAGCGAGACCATGCCTAAGCGCACCGACATCAAATCGATCCTCATCATTGGCGCCGGGCCGATCATCATCGGCCAGGCCTGCGAGTTTGACTATTCCGGCTCGCAAGCCTGCAAGGTGCTGAAGGAAGAGGGCTACCGCGTCATCCTGGTCAATTCCAATCCGGCCACGATCATGACGGACCCGGATCTGGCCCACGCGACCTATATCGAGCCGATCACGCCCGAATTCGTCACCAAGATCATCGCCAAGGAACGGCCCGACGCGCTGCTGCCCACGATGGGCGGGCAGACCGCGCTCAACACCGCGCTGACGCTGGCCGAGAACGGCACGCTGGCGAAATACGGCGTCGAGCTGATCGGCGCGAAGCAGGAAGCGATCGCCAAGGCTGAGAACCGCCAGCTCTTCCGCGACGCGATGAGCAAGATCGGTCTCGAAAGCCCGAAGAGCGAGATTGCCCACACGCTGGCCGAGGCGCGCGCCGCGCTTGACATCATCGGTCTGCCCGCGATCATCCGCCCGTCCTTCACGCTCGGCGGCACGGGCGGCGGCATCGCCTATAACCGCGAGGAATTCGAGCAGATCGCCGCCAGCGGTCTCGATGCCTCGCCCTCCAGCGAAATCCTCGTCGAGGAATCCGTCCTCGGCTGGAAGGAATACGAGATGGAGGTGGTGCGCGACAAAAACGACAATTGCATCATCATCTGCTCGATCGAGAACCTGGACCCGATGGGCATCCACACGGGTGACTCGATCACGGTCGCGCCGGCGCTGACGCTGACCGACAAGGAATACCAGATCATGCGCAACGCCTCGATCGCCTGCCTGCGCGAGGTGGGTGTCGAGACGGGCGGGTCGAATGTGCAGTTCGGCATCAACCCGGCGAATGGCCGCATGGTCGTCATCGAGATGAACCCGCGCGTGTCGCGCTCGTCAGCGCTGGCGTCCAAGGCGACGGGCTTCCCGATCGCCAAGGTCGCGGCGCGCCTCGCTGTCGGCTACACGCTGGACGAACTCACCAACGACATCACCGGCACAACGCCGGCGGCCTTCGAGCCGACCATCGACTATGTCGTCACCAAGATCCCGCGCTTCACCTTCGAGAAGTTCAAGGGCGCGGAAGCCCTGCTGACAACGTCGATGAAATCCGTCGGCGAGGGCATGGCGCTCGGCCGCTCCTTCCAGGAAAGCCTGCAGAAGGCGCTGCGCTCGATGGAGACGGGCCTCACTGGCCTCGATGAAATCGATATTCCCAACTACAACAGCAACGATCCCGAGTCGCTGATCGCTGCGCTGGCCCAGCCAACACCCGACCGCCTGCTGCGCGTCGCCCAGGCATTCCGCGAAGGCCTGTCCATCGAGGACATCAATCGCGCCTGCCATTTCGATCCGTGGTTCCTGGCCCAGGTGAAGGGCATCGTCGATGCCGAGGCCGTGGTGCGGCAGAACGGCCTGCCAACGGACCGCGCCGGCTTCCTGAGCCTGAAGCAGATGGGCTTCTCGGACGCGCGGCTGGCCAAGCTGGTCGACCAGTCCGAGGCTGACGTCTTCGCCGCCCGCAAGAAGCTTGATGTTGTCGCCGTCTTCAAGCGCGTCGACACCTGCGCGGCCGAATTCGCCTCGCGCACGCCCTATCTCTATTCGACCTATGAATATGACAGCGCCGAGGGCGTCGGCGCCGAATGCGAGAGCGAACCGAGCGACCGTCGCAAGGTCATCATCCTGGGCGGCGGACCGAACCGCATCGGCCAGGGCATCGAGTTCGACTATTGCTGCGTGCACGCGTCCTATTCGCTGCGCGAGGTCGGCATCGAAACCATCATGATCAACTGCAATCCGGAGACGGTGTCGACCGACTACGACACCTCGGATCGCCTGTATTTCGAGCCGCTGACCGGCGAGGACGTGCTGGAGATCGTGCGCGTCGAGAAGACGAAGGGCACGCTGCTCGGCGTCATCGTGCAGTTCGGCGGCCAGACGCCGTTGCGCCTGGCCGAACGGCTGGAAGCCGCCGGCGTGCCGATCCTGGGCACCTCGCCCGACGCCATCGACCTTGCCGAAGACCGCGAGCGCTTCCAGAAGCTGCTCGCGAAGCTCGGCCTGCGCCAGCCCGCCAATGGCATCGCCTATTCCGCCGACGAAGCCGCGCAGGTTGCCGAAAAGGTCGGCTACCCCGTCGTCATACGGCCGTCCTATGTGCTGGGCGGCCGCGCGATGGAGATCGTGCGCGATCGCAGCGGCCTTTACCGCTACATCGACGAAGCGGTGAAGCTGTCGGGCAAGAACCCGGTGCTGATCGACAGCTACCTGCAGAACGCCATTGAGGTCGACGTCGATGCGATTGCCGATGCCACCGGCGTCTATGTCGCCGGCATCATGGAGCATATCGAGGAAGCCGGCATCCATTCGGGCGACTCGGCCTGCTCGCTGCCGCCCTATTCGCTCGCCCCCGAGATCGTCGAGGACATTCGCCGCCAGACCGAAATGCTGGCCAAGGGGCTGAATGTCGTCGGCCTGATGAATGTGCAATATGCGGTCAAGGACGGTACGGTCTACATCCTGGAAGTGAACCCGCGCGCGAGCCGCACGGTGCCCTTCGTCGCCAAGTCGATCGGCCTGCCGCTCGCCAAGATCGCCGCGCGCGTGATGGCCGGCGAAACGCTGGCCTCGTTCAACCTGCAGCCCGTGGTCATGCAGCACACCGCGGTGAAGGAAGCGGTCTTCCCTTTCAACCGCTTCCCCGGCGTCGACATCGTGCTGGGGCCGGAAATGAAATCGACCGGCGAGGTCATGGGGCTGGACCGCGACTTCAACCACGCCTTCCTGAAGTCGCAGCTCGCCTCGGGCACGAACCTGCCGCAGCAGGGCACCGTGTTCATCTCCGTGCGCGATTCCGACAAGGCCACGCTGCTCGCCTCGTGCCAGAAGCTGATCACCCTGGGCTTCGAGATTATCGCGACCTCGGGCACGGCCCGCTTCCTGAAGGACAACAATGTCCCGGTGCGCCTGGTGAAAAAGGTGCTGGAAGGCCGGCCGCACATCGTCGATGCGATGAAGAACGGCGAA
>CAXNFA010000040.1:0-8129 GCA_964201105.1 Alphaproteobacteria bacterium
CCAAAGGCGGGCCGCGCATCAACGATATGATCGAAGTTCCTCAGGTCCGCCTTGTCGGGCCCGAAGGCGAAATGGTGGGGGTGGTCGATATCCGCACCGCGCTCGACATGGCCACGCAGGCCGGTCTCGACCTCGTCGAGGTGTCGCCCAACGCCGATCCGCCGGTCGCCAAGATCCTCGATTACGGCAAGTTCAAATACGAAGCGCAGAAAAAGGCGAATGCCGCGCGCAAGAAGCAGAAGGTCATCGAGGTCAAGGAGATCAAGATGCGCCCTGCGATCGACGATCATGACTACGACACCAAGATGCGCTCGGTCGGCCGCTTCCTTGAAGAGGGCGACAAGGTGAAGGTCACGCTGCGTTTTCGCGGCCGTGAGCTCGCGCATCAGGAGCTCGGCATGAAGGTGCTGGAACGTGTGCGCGCCGATGTCGGCGAGGCCGCCAAGGTGGAACAGTTCCCGCGCATGGAAGGCCGCATGATGACGATGGTCATCGCGCCCAAATAGCTTCTGGCGCCGGTTCGTTACGCAAGCCCTCGGCAGTGCCGGGGGCTTTTGCGTTTCAGGCGGCGCTGCGCCGCTGGCGAATGACGCGATTCACCACGAGAATCGCGGCCCAGCTCAATGTCGTCGCCAGCGCTGCGAACAGCGCGGCCACCTTGCCCCAGTCTTCCACGGTCAGGTGCATGACCAGGAAGGCGACGGGAAAGCCGATCATGGCGCGCACCACGCCGGCCATCGTCGCCGCCGTGGTCTGGCCGCCGATGCGCGGAAACAGCAGCAGCAGAAGGCTGGTGATCGCGATCGGATAGACGGCGGCGATGCCGGTCGCCTTCGGTCCGATGATGTGGCTGATGCCGACGACGCCGGTGACGAAGACGCCCACCAGCAGGCCACGCAACGGCAGGTCATACCAGCGCGGCAGGATGGTGCGTCCGGTCGGCGGGCCGGGCTTGATGCCGCGAGTCAGCAGCAGCGCGGCGGTGAAGACGACAAGATTGAGCGCGATCGCCAGCGGCGAGGTCCAGGTCACGGCGCGCAGGCCAAGCGCGAGCACGAACCAGATTCCGGTCGCGATCGCCAGCGTCGGCACCAGCGTCAGGCGCGGCGCGGTGAAGGCGAGGACGACGAGGAAAACAACGGCGGCGGTGTTGCCGGCCATGCTGCTGAGCGCGCTGGTGGCAAGGAAACCCGCGTCATATTCGATGGCGAGCATCGCATAGGCCGGGCCGGCGGAGACCGGCAGGCCGACGACGAGTGCGCCCCAGAAGGGCCCGGCCTTTTCCGCCGTCACGGCGGCGCCGACCACGGTAAAGGCGGTCACCAGCACGCGCACGAGCAGGGGGAACCAGAAGGTGTCGAGAAGTTCGGTCACGGCTCGGGCGGGGAGGTCAGGGCAGGGCGCGGACCCTGACACGCCCGGATGACACCGTCAAAACTTCAAAATCCCCGGCCAATTACCGTCCATTTGCCGATTTTCGCCGCGAATCTTTGGGGAAAACGTCCCGCGTCTCACAACCAATGCGAGTAAATCCTGATTTGGGCACACGTTTTACGGTCTGAGGGTGAATCCGTCTGGAATCACCGCGTCAGCGGTATTCAGATAGCGGGGGATGCCGGGCGCCTATTGCCTCGCCCCCCGCCCAAAGCTATAAAGCGCGCCTTCCGGGTGGCCCGGCCTGAAGGGCATGCCGTGGCGACCCCCGAAAGTCCTTCTTACGTTGAGGAGCAAAATGCCCAAGCTCAAGACCAAGAGCGGAGTGAAAAAGCGTTTTTCACTCACCTCTAAGGGCAAGGTTCGCGCGAACCAGGCCAACAAGCGACACGGGATGATCAAGCGCACGCCGAAGCAGATTCGGCAACAGCGCGGCACGACGATCCTTGATCCGTCGGATGCCAAGATCGTCAAGAAATTCATGCCATACGGTTGAGGGGTAAGCCATGTCACGCGTCAAACGCGGCGTTACCCAGCACGCCCGGCACAAGAAGGTTCTGAAGGCAGCCAAGGGTTTCCGCGGCCGCTCCAAGAACGCCCACCGCATTGCGACGGAGCGGCTCGAGAAGTCGCTGCAATACGCCTATGTCGGCCGTCGTCAGAACAAGCGCAACTTCCGCGCGCTGTGGATCCAGCGCATCAACGCGGCGGTCCGCGAGCATGGACTGACCTATGCCCGATTTATCCATGGCCTCACGCTCGCCGGGATCGAACTGGACCGCAAGGTTCTGTCCGACCTCGCGATCCATGAGCCGGGGGCCTTCAAGAGCATCACGGATCAGGTCCTGGACGCGCTGAAGAAGGCGCCGGCGCCCGGAGCTGCTTCCGCGGCCTGAGCGGTCCCTGTATTGTGAACCGGTGAAGGGGGCCGCAAACGGCCCCCTTTGCTTTGCTCAGGGCACGGCCGGACGACATGCGTCGCATGTCATCCGGGATACCCGCCCTGGTCATTAAAAGAGCTGGAGCAATCGCTCCCTTGCTCCAGGTGAAGCATGCAGGATTTGAATTCTCTCGAGACTGAACTTCTCGCCGCCGTCGGCTCCGCACAGGATCTGGCTGCGCTCGACGCCGTGCGCGTCGCGGCGCTGGGCAAGAAGGGCAGCGTTACCGAACTGCTGAAGGGCCTTGGCGCCCTGTCGCCGGATGAGCGGCGCGGCGCCGGCGCGGCCATCAACCTGCTCAAGGACAAGATCGGCGGCGCGATCGACGCGCGCAAGGCGGCGCTGGACGCGCGGCTGGCCAGCGAACGCATCGACGTCACGCTGCCGGCGCGCCCCGAAGGCGAAGGCCGGCTGCATCCGGTCAGCCAGGTGATGGACGAGATCCTCGCCATCTTCGCCGAGATGGGCTTCACGCTCGCCGAAGGCCCCGACATCGAGGACGACTGGCACAACTTCACCGCGCTCAACATCCCGCCCGAGCATCCGGCGCGGCAGATGCACGACACCTTCTATCTCGAAGGCGAAGAGGGCACGCGCAAGGTGCTGCGCACGCACACCTCGCCGGTGCAGATCCGCTCGATGATGGCGGGCAAGCCGCCCTTCCGCCTGATCGTGCCGGGCCGGACGTATCGATCTGATTCGGACCAGACCCACACGCCGATGTTCCACCAGGTCGAAGGCCTGGTAATCGACCGCAACATCCACATGGGCCATCTGAAGGGCTGCCTGCTCGAATTCGTCCGCGCCTTCTTCGAGATCGACGACCTGAAGATCCGCCTGCGCCCAAGCCACTTCCCCTTCACCGAGCCGTCGGCGGAAGTCGACATCGGCTGCTCGCGCCAGGGCGGCGAACTCAAGATCGGCGCCGGCAGCGACTGGCTGGAAATTCTCGGCTGCGGCATGGTGCATCCCAAGGTGCTGCAGAATTGCGGCCTCGATCCCGCCGAGTGGCAGGGCTTTGCCTTCGGCATGGGCATCGACCGCATCGCGATGCTGAAATACGGCATCCCCGACCTGCGCGCCTTCTTCGACAGCGACCTGCGCTGGCTGCGCCATTACGGCTTCGGCGCGCTCGATGTTCCCACCGTGGCTGCGGGGCTGGCGCGATGAAATTCACGCTCGGCTGGCTCAAGCAGCATCTCGACACCGGCGCCGATGCCGATGCGGTGTCGGAAAAGCTGACCGCCGTCGGCCTCGAGGTCGAAGGCGTGACGGATCGCGCCAGGGATCTCGCGCCCTTCATCGTTGCGCATGTCCGCGAAGCGTCGCGCCATCCCAATGCCGACAAGCTGCAGGTCTGCATGGTCGACACCGGCACCGAAGTGCTGCAGGTCGTGTGCGGCGCGCCCAATGCGCGCGCCGGCATGAAGGGCGTGTTCGCCCCGTCCGGCACCACCATTCCCGCCACCGGCCTCGTGCTGAAGACGGCGGCGATTCGCGGTGTCGAATCGAACGGCATGCTGTGTTCGGAACGCGAACTCGGCCTTGGCACCGACCACAACGGCATCATCGAGCTGGCCGACGACGCCCCCATTGGCGCGCCCTTTGCCCAGGTGATGGGCCTCGACGATCCCGTCATCGAGATCGCCATCACACCCAACCGCCAGGATTGCCTTGGCGTGCATGGCGTGGCGCGCGATCTTGCCGCCGCCGGCCTGGGCACGCTGAAGCCGCTGAAACCCGTCACCGTGCCCGGCCGCTTCAAGAGCCCCATCGGCGTCGCTCTCGGCCTCGGCGACGATGCAGCTGCCTGTCCGCTGTTTGTCGGCCGCCATGTGCGCGGTGTGAAGAATGGGCCGAGTCCCGCCTGGCTGCAGGACAAGCTGAAGGCCATCGGCCTGCGCCCGATCTCGACCCTCGTCGACATCACCAACTGGTTCACCTTCGACCGCGCCCGTCCGCTGCATGTGTTCGACGCCGACAAGGTGTCGGGCACGATCCGCGCGCGCCTGGCGCAGCCCGGCGAAAAACTGCTGGCGTTGAACGGCAACGAATACACCCTGACCGGCGACGAGACGGTGATTGCCGACGACAGCGCCGCGCTGGGCCTTGGCGGCGTCATCGGTGGCGAATCGACCGGCGTCAGCGACGGCACCGTCAACGTTTTCATTGAAGCGGCGCTGTTCGATCCCATCCGCACCGCGCGCACTGGCCGCCGCCACGGTATCGACAGCGACGCACGCTATCGCTTCGAGCGCGGTGTCGATCCCGAAGCGGTATTCAGCGGCATGGAAGCGGCGACGCAGATGGTGCTCGACCTGTGCGGCGGCGAAGCCAGCGAACTCGTCGTTGCCGGCGACGTGCCGGAGTGGAAGCGGGACATTCCCTTCCGTCCGGAACGGGTGCAGGCGCTCGCCGGCCTCGCGATCGATGAATCCGAGGCGACGAAGATTCTCCAGGCGCTCGGCTTCCAGGTCGACGCCGACGCCATGGATTACATCAAGATTCCGGCGCTGAAGGTCTCGGTGCCGTCCTGGCGCCGCGACGTGCATGGCGAGGCCGACCTGGTGGAAGAGGTCGCGCGCATCAAGGGCTTCGACGCCATTCCCGCCGTGCCGCTGACGCGCGACACGGTTGTCGCGCGTCCCGCCGTCACGCCGGAACAGGCGCGCCGCGCCCGCGCCAAGCGGCTGCTGGCCGACCGCGGGCTGATGGAATGCGTCACCTGGTCCTTCCTGCCGCGCAGCCACGCCGAATTGTTCGGCGGCGGGCAGGTAGCCTTGCGCCTCGCCAATCCGATCAGCGCCGATCTCGACACGATGCGCCCGTCGATGCTGCCCAACCTGATCGCCGCCGCGGGCCGCAATGCCGACCGTGGCTTCGGCTCGGTCGCGCTGTTCGAGGTCGGCCCGCAATATGCGGGCGATGCGCCGGAAGACCAGGCGCTGGTTGCCGCCGGCCTGCGCCGTGGCCAGACCGGCGCCCGCCACTGGACTGCCGCCCCGCGCGATGTCGATGCCTTCGACGTGAAGGGCGATGTCATGGCGCTGCTCGCCGATCTTGGCGTGCCGGCTGACAAGGTGCAGGTCGTCTCCGGCGCCGCCGATTGGTATCACCCCGGCCGATCCGGCACCGTGCAGCTTGGCCCCAAGACCATTCTGGCCCGCTTCGGCGATATTCACCCGCGCGTGCTCGCGGCGATGGATGTGAAGGGCCCTCTCGTGGCCTTTGAAGTTTTCCTCGATGCGGTGCCGAAGGCGAAGGCCAAGACCTCGCGCAGCCGGGGCACGCTGCGCGCCTCCGACCTGCCGGCGGTGGAACGCGACTTCGCCTTCGTCGTCGATGCCAGCGTGGCGGCGGGCGATCTTGTCCGTGCCGCCCGCGGCGCCGACAAGCTGCTGATCGAAGATGCCCGCGTGTTCGACGTGTTCGCCGGCGGCTCATTGGGCGAGGGGCGCAAGTCGCTCGCCCTCAGCATCCGTCTGCAACCCACCGAACGCACCCTGACGGACGACGAAATCGCCGCCGTCGCTCAAAAAGTCATCGCCGCCGTGACCAAGGCGACCGGCGCGGCATTGCGGAGTTAGCATTACGTGATTGAATCCCGCCGCATCCGCAATTTCTCCATCATCGCCCATATCGACCATGGCAAGTCGACGCTGGCCGACCGCCTGATCGAAACGACGGGCGGCCTGCAGTCGCGCGAGATGAAGGAACAGGTGCTCGACTCGATGGACATCGAGCGTGAGCGCGGCATCACGATCAAGGCACAGACCACGCGCCTCACCTACAAGGCAAAGGACGGCGAGACCTATTACCTCAACCTGATGGACACGCCGGGCCATGTCGACTTCGCCTATGAAGTCAGCCGCAGCCTGGCCGCCTGCGAAGGTTCGATCCTGCTGGTCGATGCCAGCCAGGGCGTGGAAGCGCAGACGCTTGCCAACGTCTACCAGGCGATCGACGCCAACCATGAAATCGTCATCGCGCTGAACAAGATCGACCTGCCGGCCGCCGACCCGGAACGCATCCGCCAGCAGATCGAGGATGTGATCGCCATCGACGCGACCGATGCCATTCCCATTTCCGGCAAGACCGGTATGGGCGTGCCCGAGGTGCTCGAAGCCATCGTGAAGAAGATTCCGCCGCCGGAAGGCGACGCCAGGGGCGCGCTCGCCGCGCTGCTCGTCGATTCCTGGTATGACCCCTATCTCGGTGTCGTCATCCTGCTGCGCATGAAGGACGGCGTCCTGCGCAAGGGCATGAAGATCCGCATGATGGCGACGGGCGCCACGCATATCGTCGACCGCGTCGGCATCTTCACGCCGAAGCCTGAGCAGGTGGACGAACTCGGCCCCGGCGAGATCGGCTTCATCACCGCCGGCATCAAGGAAGTGGCCGAGACATCGGTCGGCGACACGCTGACCGACGACCGCAGCCCGCGCGCCGAACCGCTGGCCGGCTTCAAGCCGTCAATCCCGGTGGTGTTCTGCGGCCTGTTCCCGTCCGAAGCGGATGACTTCAACGACCTGCGCGAATCGCTCGCCAAGCTGCGGCTGAACGATTCCAGCTTCCATTTCGAAGTGGAAAGCTCCCCCGCGCTGGGCTTCGGCTTCCGCTGCGGCTTCCTTGGTCTGCTGCATCTCGAAATCGTGCAGGAGCGTCTGGAGCGCGAATTCGACCTCGATCTCATCACCACGGCGCCCTCGGTCGTCTATCACGTCTATCTGTCTGACGGCACGATGCTGGAGATCCACAACCCGGCGGACTGGCCCGACCCGACCAAGCTGGTGAAGGTGGAAGAGCCTTGGATCAAGGCCACGCTGATGCTGCCGGACGAATATCTCGGCGCCATCCTGAAGCTCTGCGAAGAGCGCCGCGGCGTGCAGCAGAACCTGACCTATATCGGCAACCGCGCCGTCGCCACCTATCGCCTGCCGCTGAACGAAGTGGTGTTCGATTTCTACGACCGGCTGAAGTCGGTCAGCCGGGGCTATGCCAGCTTCGACTACAGCCTGGATGGCTATGAAGAGGGCGACCTCGTCAAGCTGTCGATCCTGGTCAATGCCGAGCCGGTCGATGCGCTGTCGATGATCGTCAACAAGGCGCGGGCCGAAAGCCGTGGCCGTGCCATCTGCGAACGGCTGAAGGACCTGATCCCGAAGCAGTTGTTCAAGATCGCGATCCAGGCCGCCATCGGCGGCCGCGTCGTGGCGCGCGAGACGCTGAGCGCGATGCGTAAGGACGTGCTGGCCAAATGCTATGGCGGCGACATCTCGCGCAAGCGCAAGCTGCTCGACAAGCAGAAGAAGGGCAAGAAGCGGATGCGCGCCTTCGGCAAGGTGGAGATTCCGCAGGAAGCCTTCATCGCCGCGCTGAAGATCGGCGACGAGTAATGGCGGCGGCGCCGGAATCGCCCAAGGGCGAAGCTCTGGGCGCGACCGGCTATCTCGCCGCCGAGGGTTTTGAGCGCGAACTGGCGCGGGAACTGGGCTTCGACTCCACGGGAACGGCGCGTCTCCTGTTCGTGCCCGGGCCGCCGCGACCCGCCGCATGGGCCGCCAACATCTGGTTCGATCCGGTCCGCATTCCCATTGCCTCCATCGGCGAAGGCGCCAACGCCTTGCGCGCGATCCAACGCAGCTGGGCGCTGTTCCCGACAGGCCATCACGGCCGCGCCAGGCTCATCCAGGAACGGCTGCCGCATGTCAGTGCGAAGCCCCTGGTCTTTCCACAAGCCGCGCCCACCGCCCC
>CAXNFA010000041.1:0-8015 GCA_964201105.1 Alphaproteobacteria bacterium
CGGTCGGCGGCCCGCAATGGGACAAGGTTGCACGCGACCTGCGCCCCGAGGCCGGCCTCTTGCGCCTGCGCAAGGACATGGACCTGTTCGCCAACCTGCGCCCGGCCAAGGTTTTCCCGGCGCTGGCGGAAGCTTCGTCGCTGAAGACCGAACTCGTCTCCGGCCTCGACATCATGATCCTGCGCGAGCTGACGAGCGGCGTCTATTTCGGCAAGCCGCGCGGCATCGAAGACCTGCCCGACGGCCGCAAGAAGGGCGTCGACACCCAGCTTTACTATTCGGACGAGATCGAGCGCATCGCCAAGGTGGCCTTTGAGCTGGCCCGCGTGCGCAACAACAAGGTGTGCTCGGCCGAGAAGTCCAACGTGATGGAGACCGGCGTGCTGTGGCGCCAGATCGTCACCTACACGCACACCCGCGGCTACCAGGACGTGGAGCTCAGCCACATGCTGGCCGACGCCTGCGGCATGCAGCTCGTGCGCAACCCGAAGCAGTTCGACGTCATCGTCACCGACAACCTGTTCGGCGACATGCTGTCGGACGTCGCCGCGATGCTGACAGGCTCCATCGGCATGCTGCCGTCGGCCTCGCTCGGCCCCGCCGATGCGACGGGCCGCCGCCGCGGGTTGTATGAGCCCGTGCATGGCAGCGCACCGGACATCGCCGGCCAGGGCCTCGCCAATCCGATCGCCACCGTTCTCTCTTTCGCCATGATGCTGCGCTATTCCTTCAACCTCGGCGCGGAAGCCGATCTGGTGGAAAAAGCGGTCAGCGACGTCCTGGACGAAGGTTTGCGCACCGCCGACATCATGCAGCCGGGCAAGACCAGGGTATCGACGCGCCAGATGGGCGACGCGATCCAGGCGAAGCTCGACCGTCTCGCCGCGTAAGCGCGCGGCAACCGTTAGGAAGGACCCGTCATGGGCTACAAAGTCGCCGTCGTGGGCGCCACCGGCAACGTGGGCCGCGAAATGCTCAACATCCTCGAGGAACGCCTGTTCCCCGTGGACACGCTTGTGCCGCTCGCCTCGCGCCGCTCGGTCGGCAAGAAGGTGCCCTTCAAGGGCAAGGACGTGAAGGTCGAGGCGCTGGAGAACTACGACTTCGCCGGCACCGACATCGCGCTCTTCTCGGCGGGCTCCGTCGTCTCGGCCGAATATGGTCCGAAGGCAGGCAAGCAGGGCTGCGTCGTGATCGACAATTCGTCGAAGTTCCGCATGGACCCCGACGTGCCGCTGATCGTGCCGGAAGTGAATGCCGCCGCCATCGCTGGCTACACCAAGAAGAACATCATCGCGAACCCGAATTGCTCGACCGCCCAGATGGTGGTGGCGCTGAAGCCGCTGCATGACGAGGCGACGATCACCCGCGTCGTCGTGTCGACCTATCAATCGACGTCCGGCGCTGGCAAGGACGCGATGGACGAGCTCTTCAACCAGACCAAGGCCATCTATGTGAACGATCCGGTGGTGCCCGCGCGCTTCACCAAGCAGATCGCCTTCAACGTCATCCCGCACATCGATGTGTTCATGGATGACGGCTACACGAAGGAAGAGTGGAAGATGATGGTCGAGACCAAGAAGATCCTCGACAAGAACATCAAGCTGACCGCCACCTGCGTGCGCGTGCCGGTCTTCGTCGGCCATTCCGAGGCGCTGACCATCGAGTTCGAAAAGCCGATCACGGCGGCCCGTGCCCGCGAGATCCTGCGCGCCGCGCCCGGCATCATGGTCGTCGACAAGCGCGAGGACGGCGGCTACATCACGCCGATCGAATGCGTTGGCGACTACGCCACCTTCATTAGCCGCATCCGCGAAGATTCGACGGTGGAGAACGGCATCAGCCTTTGGTGCGTGTCGGACAACCTGCGCAAGGGCGCCGCGCTCAACGCGGTGCAGATCGCCGAGGTGCTGATCAACCGCCACCTCAGCAAGCGCGCCGCCTGACCGGCGCCATCAACCGAACAAAAAGGCGGCTTTCGAGCCGCCTTTTTTTATGCCGGGCCCACCGGCTGCGCTGTGAAGCGCTGGGCCGGCGCCGCAATCGTGTCGAGCGCGGCAACGAGCGCCAGATCGAGCGCCTTTCCGGTGGCCCGCAACACACCATGCGCGGCAGAGGTTGCCGCTTCGAGCGAAGCCCGCGTGTCCATTCCCCTTAGCGTGAAGCCGAGGAAGAGCGCACTGAACAGGTCGCCCGCGCCATGCAAGGGGCCGGGCAGCAGTGGCGTCGCGATCAGGAAGGCACCGTCGCATCCCACCACGAGCGTTTCCATCACACCCGCCGGGGCGTCTATGCGGCGCAGTGAGGACAGCACAATCGTGCGCGGTCCCGATTCGCGCAGGAGCGAGCACGCCGCCAGGGCGTCCCCGAGCGTGCGGATGGACTGGCCCGTCATGTCCTCGAGCTCGGTCTGGTTCGGCTTGGCGATGTCCGCCAGCCTGACAAGGCCCGCCTGCGCGTCCGCCACCGCGCGGGGCACGAAGAGGCCGCCTTCGTGCGCAAAGACGGGATCGCAAAAGTATAACAGGCGGGCGTTTTCCGATCGGGCACGGCCGACGGCCGCGGCGATCGTCGCGGCATGGGCGATATCACCGAGATAGCCCGTCAGGACCGCATCACAGGCGGCTAGCGGCAAGGCTTCGACGAGGGCGGCCAGCTTGGCCGGATCAATACTTGCCCCCGCGACCGCGCCATGGGCCGGGTGGTTGGACAGCAGGACCGTGGGCACGGGCCAGACGTCATGTCCCAGCCGCTGAAGGGCGGGCTGCGCGGCACTGTTCCCCACATGACCGCGGACGACCTGGGACTGAATGGAGAGGATGGTGGCCATGGCAGTGGAGAATCGAGGGCCGGCGGCCAATAAGCAAGCAGGGTTCCCAAGCGATGCTGCACTGCAGTATGGTCCGCCCGCTCCCAAGATCCGCGGAAATACCCATGACGCCCCCGATCCGCCCTCGCCGCAGCGTTCTCTACATGCCGGGTTCCAACCCTCGCGCGCTGGAAAAGGCCAAGACTCTTGCCGCCGACGGTCTGATCTTTGACTTGGAAGACGCTGTCGCGCCCGACGCCAAGACCGCCGCCCGGGACCAGGTCGCCACCGCCACGCGAACTGGCGGTTACGGCCGGCGCGAGATCGTCGTGCGGGTCAACGGCCTGGATACGCCGTGGGGCCGTGCCGACCTGGCCGGCGTCGCGAATTGCGGTGCGCATGCCGTGTTGCTGCCCAAGGTAGAGAGCGCCGCGACCATCCGCGAGGCCGAGACGATGCTGCGCCAGTCCGGCGCGCCGGACGACCTCGCCATCTGGTGCATGATGGAAACACCGCGCGGCATCCTGCGCGCGGAGGAGGTCGCCACTGCCAGCCCGCGCGTAACCGGATTCGTCATGGGCACGTCGGACTTGGCCAAGGATCTGCACGCCCAACATACGCCCGACCGCCTACCCTTCTTGGCCGCGCTCGGCCACGTCATGCTGGTGGCGCGTGCCTACAACCTGGTCGCGCTCGACGGTGTGCATCTCGATCTCGACGACGATGCCGGATTCGAGGCGCAATGCCGCCAGGGCTTGGCCTACGGCTTTGACGGCAAGACCCTGATCCACCCGAAGACCATTGCCGCCGCCAATGCCGTCTTCGCGCCACCCGCCGACGAAGTCGCATGGTCGCGCAAGATCATCCACGCCCATGCAGCCGCCACCGCGGAGGGCAAGGGCGTGGTGCTGGTCGACGGCAAGCTGGTCGAACGGCTGCATGTCGACAACGCAGAACGAATCGTCGCGCTGGCCGACGCCATCGCCGCACTGGAAGGCCAGTCATGACCGTCACGAAGACCAGCCCGGGCAATTTCTTCGAAGACTTCCGCATCGGCCAGGCGCTGCCGCACGCCGTGCCACGCACGGTGACGGAAGGCGATGTGGCGCTGCATCTCGCACTCTACGGCTCGCGCTTCACCTACAACTGCGCCGATCCCTTCGCGCAGAGCCTGGGCCTACCGCGCGCGCCGATCCCCGACCTTCTCACCTTCCACATCGTCGTCGGCAAGACGGTGAGCGACCTGTCGCTGAACGCCATCGCCAATCTGGGCTATGCCGAAATGCGCTTTCACGCGCTGGTCTATCCCGGCGACACGCTGGGATCGGCCAGCACGGTGATCGGGCTGAAGCAGAACACCGGCGGCGCGTCGGGCATCGTCTATGTCCACACCGTCGGCCTGAACCAGCGCGGCGAAACCGTGCTCGACTTCATCCGCTGGGTGATGGTGAACAAGCGCGACCCGCAATCGCCGGCGCCCGAGCCGGTGATCCCGGTGCTGCCCGAAGCCGTCGCGGCCGACACCTTGTACGTGCCCGAAGGTCTCGACGCGGAGGGCTATGACACCTCGCTGTCCGGCTCGCGCTTCCTGTGGGACGACTATGAGGCGGGCGAGCGCATCGACCATGTCGATGGCCTGACGATCGAGGAGGCCGAACATGCCATGGCGACCCGGCTTTACCAGAACACCGCCCGCGTCCACACCGACGCCATCGCGGCCGGTGCGAGCCGCCATGGCCGCCGCCTCGTCTATGGCGGCTATATCATGAGCCTGGCGCGGGCCCTGTCGCATAACGGCCTCGCCAATGCCTTCAAGATCGCGGCGGTGAACGGCGCCGCCCACACCGCTCCGGCCTTCGCCGGCCAGACAGTGTTCGCCTGGACTGAAGTGGTGGAAAAAGCGGCCATGCCCGGCAGGGCCGACTTCGGCGCGCTCCGCCTGCGGACGATGGCCACCTTCGACCACCCTTGCGCCGATTTTCCGGGCCGCACCGGCCCGCGCAGCTGGCATCCCTCAGTGCTTCTCGACTTCGATTACTGGGCCCTGATGCCACGGCGATAAAACCCTCAGAAACCGGCGTCTTTCGTTGACTTGGCGCGGGGCCAAGTCTTTAATCGCGCGGGATTTATCCGCTGCGCGCAGCCCAGGGGACGGGCGCGCACCAGACCGACCGACGACGTTCCTGCAAGGACCTTTCCATGGCGAAAGTCGAACGCCCGCTGTCACCTCATCTGGGGGTGTATCGCTTCCAGATCACGATGACGATGTCGATCCTGCACCGCATCACCGGTGTCGGCCTTGGCCTTGGCACGCTGTTGATGGCCTGGTGGCTGATCGCACTCGCCGTTGGCCCCGGCGCCTTCGACATGGTGCAGGATGTGGTGGATGGCTGGTTCGGCCGGCTGGTGCTGCTCGGCTTCACCGCCTCCTTCGCCTTTCACTTCTTCAATGGCATCCGCCATCTCGCCTGGGACCTTGGCCTGGGCTTCGCCCTGCCGACCATGCGCGCCAGCGGCTGGACCGTCGCGGCGCTGACGGTCATCGTCACCGTGCTGATCTGGGTCGCCGCCTACGCCATGCGGGGGATGTGAACATGAGCCTGCGTTCTCCCATCGGCCGCGCCCGCGGCCTCGGCAGCGCCAAGGAAGGCACCGGCCATTGGTGGCACCAGCGCGTCAGCGCCGTCGCCCTGCTCGCTCTGACCGCCTGGTTCGTCATCTCGCTCATCCTGCTGACGGGCGCGGACTGGGCCACGGCATCCGACTGGCTGTCCAACAAGGTCAATGCTGGTCTGATGCTGCTGTTGATCGTGTTCACCTTTTATCACCTGAAGCTCGGCCTGCAGGTCGTCATCGAGGACTATGTGCATGGCGAGGGGATGAAAGTCCTTTCCATCCTGCTCATGTCTGGCGCCTGCCTGGCTGTCGGCCTCGCCTGCGCGCTCGCCGTGCTTGACGTCGCGTTCGGAGGCTAACCCCATGTCCAGCAGCGCCTATCCCATCACCGAACATTTCTACGACGTCCTTGTCGTCGGCGCCGGCGGCGCTGGTCTGCGTGCAACCTTCGGGCTGGCTGAGCAGGGCCTGAAGACCGCCTGCATCACCAAGGTCTTCCCAACCCGGTCGCACACCGTGGCGGCGCAGGGCGGCATTTCCGCTGCCTTGGGCAACATGGGCCCGGACGACTGGCGCTGGCACATGTACGACACCGTGAAGGGGTCGGACTGGCTGGGCGACCAGGACTCCATCGAGTACATGTGCCGCGAAGGCCCCGCGGCGGTGATCGAGCTTGAGCATTTCGGCGTGCCCTTCTCGCGCACCGAAGAGGGCAAGATCTACCAGCGCGCCTTTGGCGGCATGACGACCAATTTCGGTGAAGGCACCGCCCAGCGCACCTGCGCCGCGGCCGACCGCACTGGCCATGCCATCCTGCATACGCTGTACCAGCAGTCGCTGCGCCATGCGGCCGAGTTCTTCGTCGAGTATTTCGTGCTCGACCTGATCATGGACGACGAAGGCAATTGCGTGGGCTGCGTCGCCTGGAACCTCGACGACGGCTCGCTCCACGTCTTCCGTGCCCACATGACGGTGCTGGCAACGGGCGGCTATGGCCGCGCCTATTTCTCCTGCACCTCGGCCCACACCTGCACGGGTGACGGCAACGCGATGGTGCTGCGCGCCGGCCTGCCGTTGCAGGACATGGAATTCGTGCAGTTCCACCCCACCGGGGTCTACGGCGCTGGCGTGCTGATCACCGAAGGCGCGCGCGGCGAAGGCGGCTATCTCGTCAACTCGGAAGGCGAGCGTTTCATGGAACGCTATGCGCCGAGCGCCAAGGATCTCGCCTCGCGCGACGTTGTCAGCCGGTCGATGACCATGGAAATCCGGGCAGGCCGCGGCGTGGGACCCAACAAGGACCACATCTTCCTGCATCTCGACCACCTCGAGCCGGCAATCCTGGAAGAGCGCCTGCCGGGTATTTCGGAAAGCGCCAAGATCTTCGCCGGCGTCGACGTGACGCGCCAGCCGATCCCGGTGCTGCCGACGGTCCACTACAACATGGGCGGCATCCCCTGTAACTACAACGGCGAGGTGATGCGGCCGACCAGGGACAACCCGGACAACATCGTGCGCGGCCTGATGGCCGTGGGCGAAGCGGCCTGCGTGTCCGTCCATGGCGCCAACCGCCTCGGCTCCAACTCGCTGCTCGACCTCGTGGTCTTCGGCCGCGCCGCCGCCATCCATGCCGGCAAGGTCGTGGAAGCGGGCGCCAAGCACAAGGCGACGCCGAAGGCCGCCATCGACACGATCCTGTCGCGCTTCGACAAGGCCCGGCACGCCAACGGCAAGCTGCCGACGGCCGACATCCGGAACAACATGCAGCGCGTGATGCAGAACAATTGCGCCGTGTTCCGCACGGGCGACGTCCTCGAGGAAGGCAAGAAGCTGATCGAGGAGGTGCGCCAGAGCATGCCGGAGGTGAAGGTCACCGACCGCTCGCTGGTCTGGAACTCCGACCTGGTCGAGACGCTCGAACTGCAGAACCTGATGGACCAGGCGATTGTCACCATGCATGCCGCCGCCAACCGCAAGGAAAGCCGCGGGGCGCATGCACGCGAGGACTTCCCCGAGCGCGATGACAAGGAATGGATGAAGCACACGCTGACCTGGATCGACGCCAACGGCAAGGTCACGCTGGGCGACCGTCCGGTCCACCAATACACGCTCACCAACGAGATCGAGTACATCGCGCCCAAGGCGCGCGTGTACTGAGTCAGGCAAAAGGACACGCCCATGGCTGAGTTCACGCTGCCGCGCAATTCCAAGGTCGGCACCGGCAAGACGGTGAAGGCCGCCAACGCCGCGAAGACCAAGACCTTCAAGGTCTACCGCTGGAATCCGGACGACGGGAAGAACCCGCAGGTCGACACGTTCGAAGTCGACATGAGCACCTGCGGGCCGATGGTCCTGGACGCGCTGATCAAGATCAAGAACGAGATGGATTCCACGCTCGCGTTCCGGCGCTCCTGCCGCGAAGGCGTGTGCGGCTCCTGCGCCATGAACATCGACGGCACCAACACGCTCGCCTGCACCAAGGCGATCGAGGACGTGAAGGGCGATGTGAAGATCTATCCGCTGCCGCACATGAAGGTCGTCAAGGATCTCGTGCCGGACATGAAGCACTTCTACGCGCAATACGCGTCGA